>JADFYF010000179.1 GCA_015233165.1 Candidatus Omnitrophota bacterium | reverse complement strand
GTGTTGCCGGGCAGGGATGGCGTTATCAGTTTAAGGTGGCTGGTATTTTTAAGCCGGGAAGGTATGACTATGATATGAATCTTATTCTCATTGATCTGCATAAAGCTCAGGAGATTTTTCATTTGAATCCTGATGTCGTCTCCGGTATTGGGCTTAAGCTAGCTGATCCGGATAAAGCCGCTAAGATTAAAGAGACGATCTATGACGTGATTGGATTTTCCTTTATCGTTCGTACGTGGATGGAGGCGAATGCCAGCTTCTTTGCAGCTCTTCGACTAGAGAAGTTTGCCATGTTTATTATTCTGACGCTGATTGTGTTGGTAGCGTCGTTTAATATTATCAGCACCTTGATTGTGACCGTCACCAGTAAGATTAAGGACATTGGTATTTTAAAGTCGATCGGAGTGACCAAGGGCGCTATTAATCGTATTTTTATGATTCAGGGCTTGGCCATCGGAGTGGTGGGGACGTTTTGGGGATTTGTGGGTGGAGTGGGAAGTAGTTTGTTACTTTTGAAGTATCAGTTTATTAAACTCCCTCAGGATATTTATTATATCGACCATCTGCCCGTGTTGATTCAGGGTGCAGATGTGGCGATGATTGTCACAGCTGCCATGCTCATTACGTATGGCGCAACTGTTTATCCAGCACTTAAGGCGGCGAATTTAGAACCCGTGGAAGCGTTGAGATACGAATAAGGTTTGTCATTCCCGAATGCTTTTATCGGGAATCCACAACAAAATTAATTCTTATTATGGACCCCCGATTAAAATATTCGGGGGTGACAACAGATTGGTAAAAATATGTTAATTGAAGCCAAAGGTATTAATAAGACGTACAAGGAAGCAGATTACATCCTTCATGTCCTTAGGGATGTGGATTTAACGATTGAAGCAGGTCAGGTGGTTTCGATTATCGGACCTTCCGGTGCCGGGAAATCCACCTTGCTGCATATTCTCGGTGGCTTGGATGTCCCTAGTGGTGGTAAGGCGTATTTTAATGGTCAGGATATTTATGCGCTTAATGATCAACAGCGTTCCTCTCTGCGAAATACCGAGATGGGATTTGTTTTTCAGTCCTATCACTTGTTGCCAGAGTTGACCGCTCTTGAGAATGTGATACTGCCAGCCATGGTGAAAAATAATTCAAGAAAGACAAGCGCGATTGAGTTAGAAGGGGTAAAATTGCTCGAGCAAATGGGGTTGGCGCAACGCGTGTCTCATCGTCCAAGTCAATTATCCGGTGGGGAGCAGCAACGCGTCGCGATCGCTCGTTCCCTGATGAATAAACCTAAGGTTGTCTTTTGTGATGAGCCAACAGGAAATCTAGATTCGCAAAGTGGGGCGATGGTCATCGACGTTCTTTTGAATCTCAATAAAACCAATGGCCAAACCGTGGTGATTGTCACCCACGATCAGGCGATTGCCAAGAGGACGCAGAGAATCATTTCGATTAAAGATGGAGTATTACAGTAGGGGCGATTAGTAATCGCCCGTACAAAGAAAGGTTTAGTATGAAGATTTATCTCAACGGAAAATTCGTAAATAAACAGGACGCCAAGGTGTCGGTGTTTGATCATGGTTTTCTCTATGGCGACGGGGCTTTCGAGGGAATTCGTTCTTACAACGGCGTCGTGTATCGTCTGAAAGAACACATTGATCGTCTTTATGAATCGTTACACACTTTGATGATTGATCCTAAGATGACTAAGGCTTTGATGATCAAGGCGGTGGTGGATACTCTTAAGGAGAATAAACTCAAGGATGGCTACATTCGTCTGATTGTCAGTCGCGGCGAGGGAGATTTGGGATTAGATCCTCGCAAATGTTTTGGAATTCCAAGTGTGGTCATTATCGCCGATAAGATTTCACTGTATCCGGATGAACTGTATCAAAAGGGGATGGCGATTATTACAATCCCCACAACGAAGAACTTTGTGAATTCCGTGGATTCTGAATTGAAGTCGTTGAACTATCTGAATAATATTCTAGCTAAAATTGAAGAGGTCAACGGTGGCTGCGCGGAAGCGATTATGCTGGATGTGAATGGTTATGTAGCTGAATGCACGGGGGATAATATTTTTATTTTGAAGGACGGGATTCTTTCGACGCCGATGTTTGGGCGTCTTAAAGGGATTACTCGCGAAGCCATTCTGGATATTGCGAAGACGTTTAAGATTAAAACGCAGGAAGGCTTAATCACGCGTCATCAGGTGTATAATAGCGAAGAATGTTT
>JADFYF010000178.1 GCA_015233165.1 Candidatus Omnitrophota bacterium | reverse complement strand
TGTGGGGGGAAGATTCCTCAAGGGATGAATCCTAAAGGAGCCTATCTGGAACCGACTGTTTTTGTCGACGTACGAAACAGTATGACCATTGCTCAGGAAGAAGTTTTTGGTCCCGTGCTGTGTGTGATGTCTTTTACGAATAAAGAAGAAGCGATTCACATTGCCAATGATTCCAAATACGGTTTAGCGTCGATGATTTGGACTAGCGATTTAACAAAGGCGAATGAAGTGGCTTGTCGTCTTCGCTGCGGAACAGTTTGGATTAATACGTATGGAGCCTTTCCTAATGAAACACCTTTTGGCGGATACAAGCAAAGCGGTTTCGGACGGGAATTAGGTAAGGAAGGGTTGCTGGAGTACACCCAGGTCAAACACATTGCGATTGATCAGACGCCGGGAGGGAAGTCCTTGGTGACTTCATGGTTCTGACTAAACGGTTTTGAAAAGGTTAAGATTTATTTAATAACACAAATAGTTAAATGTATTAAAAAAACAATATGTCATTCCCGCGAACCTGCCTGCCGGCAGGCAGGGGCGGGAATCCAAAAAAGAATTAATCTTGATGTGGATCCCCGACAAAAACATTCGGGGATGACGAAGAAACAAACAGGGAGACAATCATGATCAAGAAAGTTCTATTTTTAACACCCCCGCTCAAAGCCTGGGATTCCCACGGTAATCATAGCGCTTGTAATCAAATGCATGCTCAACTGGCAGCTTATCTTCGTGAGAAGAAGTTAGCGGATGTGGATGCTTTAGATAGCCGCGCTTTAGAGTTGGATTGGGATGGGATGTTGGCCTATGTTAAGAAAAGCCATCCGGCTATGGTTTTTGTCGGCGAGCTTTTGCATTCGACCTGCGGGGCTGCTGTTATCGGATTTTTCAATGACGGTCTTCGCATGATTAAAGAAGCGATGCCTCACGTTAAGACGGTCGCCGGTGGTTTGTGGTATTCCGGAGATTATGAACGTCAGATGCGTCTAAATCCAACGATTGATTACATCATGCTTGGTGAAGCAGAGCTGACCATGGAAGATTTGGTTAAGAGTCTTAATGGTCTTTTGAAGGTGGAAGAGCGAAATATTCCGGGACTAGTTTCTCGTTCGAAAGATGGCACGATTGTCCTTGGGCCTCATCGGGATTTGATTCCAGATTTAAACGTATTGCCAATGCCAGCGTATGATTTATTTCCTATGGATAAATATGTCGGTCATACGTATTGGAAGCCTTTTGCGGAGCTGATGACCTCCCGTGGATGTCCTGGAAAATGTCACTTCTGTTATGAATGGGCTTTGTATGACAGTCGCACGGCAGCCAAGGATTTCACATCCTGGCGTGGTCTTAAGGGTAAGCGTATCGTCGATGAATTAGATATCTTAGAAAAACAATACGGCATTAATACGGTTGTCTTTCAGGATGATGCTTTTAACACAGATACTCAGGCGATGATCGAGTTCTGCGAAGAAAAGCTTAAGCGCGGCAACAAGATTGAATGGGTTTGTTTAGGACGCGCCGATCAATGGATCAGCCAGCATTCTATTTTACCTTTAATGAAGAAAGCAGGATTGTTCCTGGCATTGACCGGAGTTGAAGTCGAAGATGACATGTCTCTTCATAAGTCAGGTAAGGGTGTGACGATTGCTCAGATCAAAAAGACGGTTGATATTCTACGTGAGAATGATATCGGCAGCGTCGGGACTGTTCTGGTTGGTTTAAAGGAAGATACGGAAGCTAAGATTAAGGAGCGTCTACGCGTCGCTGATGAAATTGATGCGGATATCTTTGCGTTGGATTATCTGACCCCGGTTCCAAATTCACCGGATTGGCGTTATGGGATTCAAAAGGGGTGGTTTGATCCTGACAAGATTGATCTTAAAACCTGGGATTTCCAGCATCCTGTTATTCCAACAGATTTTCTCACCGTCGAAGAAGTTGGGCGTTTAGGCGCCTGGTGTATGCGTGAATATTATTCCAAACCGGAAAGAATTCATCGCATCATGGAAAGCAATTACAATATCAAGGTGAAGCTCTGCGTTAGAGATTTCATGAACAATATTTCTAAATGGGAAGCGAATTCGCGAACCCCAGCGACGGTGAAATAATATGATTAATGTTCAAACAACAATGCCATGGGAAAAGACGGCTTTTGAGAAATATAATAAAATGTTAAGGCTTATTCCTGTCTTTCATCGGGGGATTACCAAGGAAGTAGTTAATAAAAAAGCAGAACAAAATGCTTTGGATCGAAAAAG
>JADFYF010000177.1 GCA_015233165.1 Candidatus Omnitrophota bacterium | reverse complement strand
GATATAGAAAAGGAAATTCGCATCATTTACGATCAGTACTATAAAACTCCATTCGTTGTTTAACAAAATAATATTCTTGAAATATTCTAAAAAATTGTCACGAAATCTGTAGCAGTTTCTAAATAGCCTTGTTACAATGAAACAAAATTAAAGCAACAACCTAACTCATTCAATGCTAAAAAGTTTCGTCATATTTCTTTTCCTTCTCTGCATCAGCAATTTTGCCATTATTGGACATTGTGATGAATCTGTTTTATCAGCATCAAATAATCCTTCATCCAAAAACAATCCTAATTATTACGACCAACTTCAGCAATTAGTTAAAGAATCCCAAGACAATATTAAATATGCGGGTAATCAGTTAAAAGAACACGAGTCTATTAAGAAGAATCAATTGCGCGAAGAACAGGCTAAAGAATATTATCAAAGAGGTCTTCAATTAACTGAAGAAGGTCAATTTGATGAGGCAAAAAAGTGTTTTCAAAAAGCAATTCAAATAACAGAAGTTAAAGAAATGGCTAAGCGAAGTCAAGAGGGGGAAAGGCGTTTAAGAATTCAAGAAATTGCTTTAAGAAAAGCCAAGTTGGAATTGACTCGTGAGCAACAAGAACAACAGAATATTCTGGATCAAAAGCGTAGAGTTAATGAGGCAATACAAAGACAGAAAAAAGCCGAAACTAAACTTCAGGAAATCGAAAAACTAAAAAATCAACAGCAAGAAATTGAAAATGCATACCAAGAAGCATTTTCTTTATACAACAATAAAAAGTATACCGAAGCAAAAGATATTTTTAATAAAGTGGAGAATCTAAAAGAAAATTATAAACTCACTCGTAATTATATAAGAATTATTGACCATTTTATTGCTCATGAAGACATGGAAAAAGAAAAACAAAAAGAGCTTCAAATTAGACGAGAACAAAAAGAAGCTCAATTAGCCAAAGAAAATGAAGAAAGAGCTAAACGTCAAGCAGAAATTGATAATGAACGATTGTTAAAAGAAGAACTGAACAAACAAATTGAAAATGACTATAACGCTGCCCTTGATCTATTTAGAGATAAAATTTATTTAGATGCTAAAGAAAAGTTTCTTTCTATCAACAAAACCTCACCTGGTTATAAAGCTACTGATTCCTACCTGAGACAAATCAATAGAATATTATCTCAAGATCAATTGAAAGCAAGCATTCAAGAGTCAACTGTTAAAAAAGTAGAAACAAATACGGATGACTTCATTAAGAAGCAACAAGAAGAATTGTTACAAAAATCAAAAGAATTAGAAGAGCAAAGAAAAACTCAGCAAGAATTAGATAAACTTTACGAAGATGCCGTATCGCTTTATCGCAAAAAGAATTATTCAGAGGCTCAAAAGGCTTTTAGCGATATAGAAATTAAAAGATCGGATTATAAGTCAGTGCGTAGTTATCAAAAAATAATTGCTAAACGATTAGCCCAAATCGAGCAGGAAAACTTAAGAATAAAACAAGAGGAACAAAGAAAACAGCAGGTTCAGGAAAAACTTGCTCAATTAAAGAAAGAAAAAGAAGATATTACTCATAATCAATTAGTGAAGCAAATTGAAATTAATTACAGCGCTGCCTTGGATTTGTATAAGGATAGTTTATTCAGAGAAGCGAAAGAAAAATTCATTGTAGTTAGTAATGAAGACTCCCACTATAAAGATACAGAAACTTATTTAAAAGGGATTGATCAACAAATTATTCAACAAGACAAACGTCAAGAAGAAGAAAAACAAAAACAAATAGAGTTAAAAAATAAACAAGAAGATGAATTAAAACAAAAAATGGAAGAAGCTCGTCAGCAAAAAGAATCTGAAATCGCGAAAATGAATGAGAAAAGGGCCAAAGAGCGAATGCTCAAAGACGCAGAAAAAGATTATAGATCCGCATTATCCTTGTATCGAAGAAAGAATTATAATGAAGCCAAAGAAAAATTTGAAATAGTCCAAAACAAAGTTCCTGATTACAAAGCTACTAATTCTTATTTAAAACTCATTGAAGAAGCCATTCAAAATCAACAGAAACAGGAAGAAGAAAAAAAGAAAGTTCTAGACCTTAAAGAAGAACAAAGTTTAAGAGAAAAACAGGATGAAGAAAAAAGAATTGAACAAAGAAATAAAGATTTTGAAGAAAAAGAAAAACAAAATAAATTAGAAGAACAAAAAAGAAACGAAGAGAAATTAAAACAACAACAGGAAATGGATCGCAAACAAGAAGAACTTAAAAAGAACTTACAAGGGCAAGAGGCTGAAAAGAA
>JADFYF010000176.1 GCA_015233165.1 Candidatus Omnitrophota bacterium | reverse complement strand
TGGTTTAATATTTTTCTTAATACCTGCCAATTTTGCATAATTCTTTATGATAGTCCATATGCTCTGCCGAGAAAGCTTCTTACCCAACTGACTTAAAAACAATGAATCTGTTTGGGTCGATTTAATTAATTTAGGCCGCACCTTTTCATAATAATGAGCCAATGCTTCTCTGGCCTTGCGACCAATAGGAACTAGGCGCTCCTTACTCCCCTTACCAATCACACGCACAAAACCCACATCCAAATTCACACTGATCAATTTCAACTCCACCATTTCGGACACTCGCATCCCCGACGCATAAAATAATTCCAAAATAACATAATCCCTTTTCTTTTTTGCTCCACCCTTTAAGGCAATCTCTAGCATAGCATCAATTTCTTTTTGAGTTAGAACATCAGGTATTCGTTTAAAAAGCTTAGGGGTATCCACTAGCGTCGTTGGGTCTTCCTTAGAAAAATTCTCTCGGACTAAAAAACGATGAAACATTTTAACTGCTGCAAGATGTCGACAGATGGAGGTAGCCGACATACCATTCTTCTTTAAACTCATCATAAAGTTGGTGATTTCTTCACGACTAACGGCATCAGGAGCCTTCACCTTTCTTTGGGATAAAAAATCTAAATATTTCTCTAGATCCAAGGTATAAGCAGACAAAGTATTTTTAGCAAGCCCCCGCTCAACAGCCATATAATTGATAAACTCACTAACTAAAGCTTTCATTTAGTTACAAATTCTCCCTTAAGCCGATCATCACGGAATTTTCCACGAAGCATCCGATCAAAAGCACGCAAATCACTTCGGATTCTAGAATAATTACGAGCCTGTCTGGGTTGGCTCAAAGAATCTTGATAAAATTTAAGCAAATCAGCTAATTGAGGAAGCTCCTGTGCCTTTTCTGTCTTAAGCAACGGCTTCATCTGCTCAATATGATCCCATATCTGTTTTATGCTATAGCTAACCATGCTATCCATATTCTTCTCATCAACACCTGTCCACAAATCCTTATACCACGCCTTAATGAGCGAATAATGCAGTTTATAATTCTCAATCGGATTATGCTCTGGAGCTGGATAATCCTGCGGTTCAAGCACAGGCTGAAAATCTGGACTCTGGGAGGCGTCTTGTTTCTTTCGACGAGTAAACTTCTTTTTTAACGTCTCACATGCCGATAGCCCTATACAAATAATTAACAAAGAAGACACTGTCACCAACATTCTTGGATTTATAAAACGTTTAATCATTTAGAATCTCCTTAAACTGTTTTTCATTCAAAATAACGACACCCAGTTTCATCGCAGTTTGATACTTAGATCCTGGATTTTCACCTGCGACCACATAATCCGTCTTCTTGCTAACACTCGAAACCACCTCACCACCTAAAACTTTGACCATTTCACCAGCTTGATCACGACTAATTCCTTCTATTTCACCAGTAAACACAAATTTCTTACCCTCAAGTTTATTAGAAACCTGCGATTTGGGCTGCTTCATATTCAGACCCAATTTTCTTAAATCTTCAATCAAAGAACGCGCTTGGGGTTGAGCAAAAAACCCGACAACACAGGTAGCGGTTACAGGTCCAATTTCATGAATGCTTATCAGCTGACTTTCATTAGCATTAGATACTGCGTCCATAGAACCAAAATGTTTGGCCAAAACTGATGCCGCCTTCTCTCCGATATTAGCAATCCCTAAGGCATAAATCAATCTCGACAAGGATTGTTTTTTACTCTCTTCTATTGCATTTAAAAGCTTCTGTGCCTTCTTTTGAGCAAATAATTCTAATCCTAGTAGATCTTGCTCTTTTAGACGGTAAATATCTCCAAAATTCTTAATCAGACCTCTGCCTAGGAGTTGAATTACAACAGCTTCACCCAATCCTTCAATATCCATGGCCCCTCGAGAAGAAAAATGCAATAAGCCGCGTTCTAATTGTTTAGGACAAGATGGATTGACGCATCGATACGCCACCTGCTCTAAATCTTCCTTAATAATCTTGGCATTACACGACGGACAAATCTTGGGTGCTGTAAAGTTACCTTTAGAAAGCTTTTGTGTCACTTTAACTATCTTTGGAATCACATCACCGGCACGTTCAATCATTACCCGATCCCCACTGTTGACCTTCAAACGCGTAATCTCATCAAAATTATGCAAGGTTGCTCTAGATATCGTTACGCCACCACAAAAAACAGGCTAAGGCTCAGCGACATGAGTAATTATGCCTGGGATCCCAAGCAGCAATTAGATCTCTTGACCAAGTGTCAATCGCTGATAGGAGT
>JADFYF010000175.1 GCA_015233165.1 Candidatus Omnitrophota bacterium | reverse complement strand
TTCCTTTTGGCGAGGCCATATTCTCCCCTACCACATTCAAACAAGCCTCATTCATTCCCAAAAGACCAATGGTTGAGAAATGGTTCTTCCAATATTGGTCAAAACGTTCTTTAATATGACGTAAATAAAACTTAATATACGGATACAAATCTTCGGCGGTAAATTTCTCAAGAATTTTACGTTTAATTTCAAGACTTTCCTTAGCTAAAACCATCTTGCTTTCCAGTTGCTGAAAGAATTCCTCCTCAGTCTTAGCGGTATAACCAATACGTGGAAGATTAATTGTAATAACACCTATGGAACCTGTTAATGGAGATGCGCCAAACAAACCGCCTCCGCGGCTTCGCAGTTCACGATTATCCAACCGCAGACGACAGCACATGCTGCGAGCATCCTCAGGATTCATATCAGAGTTAATGAAATTTGAAAAATAAGGAATCCCGTATTTAGCTGTCATTTTCCAAAGCAATTCTAAATTTGGATTATCCCAATTAAAATCTTTGGTCATGTTGTAGGTAGGAATAGGAAACGTAAAAACTCGCCCCTTAGCATCACCTGCCAACATCACCTCTAAGAAAGCTTTGTTAAACATATCCAGTTCTTTTTGGAACTCGCCATAGGTTTCCTTTTGCACCTGTCCACCGATGACAACGCCTTGATTGGCAAAATAGGAAGGAATAGTCAAATCCATGGTGATATTGGTAAAAGGAGTTTGAAAACCAACACGAGTAGGCACATTGACATTGAAGATAAACTCTTGCAAAGCTTGCTTGACATCATCATAACTTAAATGATCGTAGCGAATATAAGGAGCTAATAAAGTATCAAAATTAGAAAATGCCTGGGCACCAGCAGCCTCTCCTTGAAGAGTATAAAAGAAATTTACGATCTGACCTAATGCACTGCGCAGATGCTTTGGCGGTTTGCTTTCCATCTTACCGGAAACACCTTTAAATCCAACCGTCAATAAATCGTGCAAATCCCAACCCACACAATAAACACTTAATAGACCTAAATCATGAACGTGAAAATCACCATTCTGATGAGCTTCTTTAATAGACGGAGGATAAATGCAATTTAACCAATACAATTTGCTGACTTCTGAAGAAATATAATGATTTAGCCCCTGCAAAGAATAAGCCATATTACTATTTTCATTAACCCGCCAGTCGTTTTGTTTGAGATATTGGTCAACTAAATCCGTATTGAATTTAGAAGCTATTTCTCTAATTTCAGCATGCTTTTGGCGATACAAAATATATGCCTTTGCAGTCTTACGATAAGGAGAAGATATTAAAACCTCCTCGACAATATCTTGAATCGCTTCAACAGTTGGCTGCTCTGCAAACATTTGTTGAGCAATATTTAAAACCCTCATAGCTAGTTTCTGAGCCATCTCCTGATCAAATTCACCAGTGACCTGCCCCGCTTTAGCGATGGCCTTGGCAATTTTATGCAAATCAAAATCTTCTGTTTTACCGTTGCGTTTCAAGATGGTGGTAAAGACTGCAATAGCCATAATTCTCCTCCAGTTATAAATTAGATATTAGAACGAATTTTATCAAAATCCCCATGACGCTTAATTGTAGCTGACACGTCCATTGGCGAATATTCTTCCGGTGGCGCATCATAAACAGTCACAACATTAATATTCTTAAAATAAGTCTTAGCCTCTGCCAATTGACTTGGAGATATCTTACCAACGGCACAGGGCCTTAAGGGTGTATTTAACTGCACCTCATCAGGATTGATAATCTTAACGATGTCAGCTAACTGCTTAACCAAAGACAAATTTTCTTCAATAAGCATGATCTGTATAGCTAACTTACCTTTAAATATTTTACGAAATTCGATGATTCCTCCAACGATCTCCTGAAAAACCAATTGTCCAGCACGATCAATAGATTCCAAGGAATGTTGAGAGCAGGCATCCAATTTAGCCAGGACAAAATCTGTCTGCGCTAAATCCTGACGCACTTCAGGCAAATGCATGAGAGAAGAATTTGTGATCACTGCGATAGGTTCTGGACGAATCTTTCTTAATGATTGAATCATATCTCCTAAATTTGCTGCAAGCGTAGGCTCTCCTCTACCGGAAAAAGTCAAATAATCCACGTGCTGTCCTTCTGGTAAAGATTTAATCTCATCCATCAAATTTTTTGTCTTAACAAATATCTGCCTGTCGTTTGTCAGAATTTTGGTCTTGCCAAGCTGGCAATACACACAATCAAAATTGCAGGCTTTATCTTCAGTGGCTAATGGATCCAAACCAAGAGACATTCCTAAACGCCAGGAATAAACGGGGCCATAGACA
>JADFYF010000174.1 GCA_015233165.1 Candidatus Omnitrophota bacterium | reverse complement strand
GATCATTCATCAAGACGCAGGGTTAAAAAGAATGACAAAACCAGATGCGTATAATTTCCTTAGCAAACGTTTGGATCAATTTATTGCAACCTTGGGAAGAGATTCTCAACCTGTTGCCGCTCCAATTGTCAGAAGCGCTCCTGCACCAGAAGTGGTTGCTCCACAAGAAAGACAAGTTGCGCCGGCACCACAGGAAGTTCCTCGAGCTGTGCCTCAACCCAATTGGTTGCCCAGCCAGCGTCATCCAGGAGAAGGGTATATTTACGTTCCAGATACTAATAATAATTCGATGTGGGTGAAGACCTTGGATGGAACAATCCTCGTGAAGAAACGTGTTGGTCCTAAATCCTTTGATCTTGAAGAGAATCAAGAGATCATCAAGAAACATATGAACTTGTACAATCAGACCTACAAACCTGCTGACCGAGCTTTAGTTGCCCAGGAAGAATTTACGGCTCAGACAGCTGAACGCCTGGCTATAGCGGCTGTCGCCAGCGGACATCCTTTCGATTTTGCGATGAATGCTAAGGTGGGGGCTCCTGTCCGTCGTGAAGTGACTGCAGATTTCACCATCTTAGCTCCCATTTTCGAACATGCCGATCAATTTGCTGCCGCAGATCATGTCGGTTCTTCCACCGTCGTCTCTTCAAGTCTGGTCACAGATACGGCTATGGTGGCTTATGATGATGCGGTGACCATTGAATATCAGGCTAAGAAGAAGGATGCGGCGATGTTTGTTGAATATGCCATGAAGCTCATTGATGGCAATATTTATGAGTATAAAGATAAGGGCGGTGAGGTTCCATCAGATCCTGATGGCTGGAAGGGTGTTCATAGCGCTATTAAGAAGGCTTTAGGTAAGATTAGCAGTGAAGACTTTGCAATGATTGTACAACGCGTCGCTCCTCTTCGTATCCAACAAGCCCCTGAAGGGCGCGCGATTGTGGAAAGCTTTGTAGACTTATTTAATCAGGTTAATGATAAAACATTTAAACTACCAGATCTTCTTAAATCATCTGACAATGGCAAGTCTGAAAATATCCAGTCTGGAAATGATGAAGAGACCGAAGCTCCTGTTGCTATGGAACAAAAGTCTGAGCCGACAGGTATTCCTGCAGAAAATATGCCAAGTGTTGCTCCTGTACAGCCAGGCCGTGTGGGCGATCTGCCTCCACCAGTCATGCCAGCAATGCGTGCCTTACCCTTACCTGTGGTCAATCTATCCTTGAATGACGCTTTAAACACTAGAACTGCTCAGCTGAAGCAAACTCCGATCAAGACGCTAGACGTCAACAATCCTCTACCTGTTGTCAATAATATTAGAAATACATCCATCGCCATGACACATAAGGTTAGCGATGAAGCGATGTTAAGCACGATCACGGAAGAATGGAGACAGGGTGTTACCAGTGACCAAACCTTTGCTTTAAATTTGATCAGCTTTATTAAAGACTTAGGTCCCTATTGGGAACATCGTTTAGCATCAGATATCTCCAGACTAGAAGCGGTTGCTAATGAAGGGGATTCTATTTCGAATAAGTGGATTGAATCCTTGCTGGGAAGTTTAGGACGTATTCAGGCGAGCATGGAAAGAACTCAAGTACAAAAACGGGATCGAGTTCTTAAACCCTCTCAACTTGAAAGAGAAATGCCCTTTGGTCAACAGTTGGCCACAGGTTTTGCCAGCTATCGCGTGGTTCATTCCAAAGATCTTTCTAAAGAAATGAAATGGGCGTTAGCCAATCTGGAAGCATTCATCAGAGATGAAGTAGGCAGCGTCGAGCAGTATAACGCCTTAACACCGAATGAACGATGGCAAATGGTGGATGAGGCGGCAAATGATGTGACAGAAGGGGTGAGTGACAAAGACGCCTTCCGTAAAGAATTTCGCGCTGTTGTCGCCCAAGTTAAGCCATGGATTATCAATTTCATGCCGACATCTGCCTTGGCAAAATCTTTATCCAACGGCGCTTCCAAAACAGCCGTCGCACCAGCCCCGAAGAATCGTCCAGCTGACAAGGCAATGACGGTTGATCCAAGAATCTTAGACGTCCTAGAAAAGGTCTACGGCACCAGAGATCCTCGTGGGGAACATCAGGAACGGTTGATTGAAGCGATCGGCGGGGGAACGGATAGCGTCTTTGGAAAATTAGATCAGCAGGCTGGTCAATTCCAGAAGGATCCGATTGTCTTTATCGGGGATACCGGTTCTGGTAAGAGTACCTTGACGGTCTTTTTATTAGCCCTGCTTCGAAAGCAAAAGGTTCTCTCCTTGATGCACAACAAGGCAGCCTTCGATCAGAACTTAAGTGACCTGCAGAAACGCGCT
>JADFYF010000173.1 GCA_015233165.1 Candidatus Omnitrophota bacterium | reverse complement strand
TAGGGGAATTAGTTGACCCATTTTCTGGCTTTAAGGATCTTCGTGCTAAGAAAGTTCGAGTTCTCCACGAGAAAAGCTTTATTGATGATCCAACTAGGATTTTAAGAGCCGCACGTTTTATGGCTCGTATTGACTTATCGCTTGAGCGTCAGACTAATAAATTATTAAAAGAGGCTATCAAAGGCAAGGCATTAGACACGATTAAGCCACAAAGGTACTTAAAAGAACTTCAAAAAATCCATAAAGAATCTAAACACAAATCAGCCATTGATTATTTGAAATCATGGGGTGCATACCGAGGGGAGAAGTAAAATGCGAATGGAGAAAATTAATGAACAGGTCAAGCGTGAATTAGGAAAGATGATTTTAATGGGGGATATTAATGATCCACGGGTGAAGCTAGTCACGATTATGAGTGTTGATATTAGCAAGGATCTTCAACATGCTAGGGTCAGATTTAGTGTCCTCAATGATGATCCAAAGGTTATTTCAAATGCCCAGCAAGGATTAAATAGCTGTTGTGGATTTATTCGAAAGTTGATCGGACAGCGCTTAAGCTTGCGTTATACACCGGAGTTTCAATTTATATTTGATAAAGGCGTTCAATATGCTGCGCATATCGATGCTGCCTTGGAAGAAATCAAAAAAATTACACCTCATCAAGGATAAATTATGAGCACCTTAAACAAAGTTTGGTCTGAAATTAAAAAGCACAAAAGTTTTCTTATTGTGACCCATCATAATCCAGATGCGGATGCTGCATGCTCGGCATTGGCAATGGCGATGGCATTAAAAAGTTTGGGAAAGAAAACCCTTGTCCTTAATGAAGACAAATTACCAGATTGGCTTGAGTTTTTGCCCCACAGTAAGAACTTTCATAAGAAATTGCCAACAACAATTTGTGATTTTGATTTGGCTATTGTTTTAGATTGTGGTGATTTTGAAAGGACGGGTGGGGTTGCGAAATGTATTGCTGGTAAGAAGATGATTAACATTGATCACCATATCAGTAATGATAATTTTGGAGATATTAATCTCGTTTTTCCAAAAGCATCGTCTACCTGTGAGATTTTGTTTGATTTATTTAAGGAAGCTAAGATTAAAATGAATAAAGATTTAGCTAAGCTTTTGTATGCTGGCATCATGACTGATACAGGGTCGTTTCGTTATGATAACACCAGTGCTAAGACTCATGAGATTATTGCTGAGCTGATGAAGTTCAAAATCTCAGCTTCAGACCTATATCAACGCTTGTATGTAGGAATACCCTCTAAGGAAATCAAAGGATTTATTGATGTAATCCATTCGGCCGAACTCTTATTTAATAATAAAGTCTACTGTGTGATGTTGCCATTGAAGGTAACGAATGGATTATCAAAAGGGTTTGATTTAAAAGAGAAGATATTTGGTTTTTTACGGTCCGTTGAGGGGATTGAGGTTGTTGTCATTTTTCAAGAATTATCCTCTCGGCAAACGCGGGTTAATTTACGTAGTCAAAATTATATGGATGTGGCAAAGCTCGCTTCCCAGTTTAATGGTGGTGGTCATCAAAGAGCGGCTGGAGCCAGGGTCGATTGGGGACTGGTAGAATCAAAAAAGAAAATCTTAGCAGCAGTCAAAAGGAGTCTATGAAAGAGGGTATTGTTGTCGTCAATAAGCCTAATGGAATAACATCTCATGATGTCGTTTCATTTGTCCGTCGTCGATTTAATATGAAACAGGTTGGTCATGCAGGCACCTTGGATCCTTTAGCAACTGGGGTGCTCATCATTCTATTAGGTAAATCTACTAAATTGTTCGATAAGTTTATGTCATTTGATAAATCGTATCGAGCTACACTAAAACTCGGTCTTAAAACTACCACTGCAGATATCATGGGGCAGACCTTGGAAGAAAAGCCTGCTGTAGGTATTGATCAGCAGAAGGTAGAAGAAGTTTTTAAGCAATTCACTGGAGATATTGAGCAGAAACCACCAATGGGTTCAGCTGTTAAACATAAAGGCGAACGATTGTATAAATTAGCCTGGAAGGGACAACAAGTAGAACGTGTTGCTCGAAAGGTACGTATCGATGATTTACATGTCCTGAAATTTGATTCTCCTCAGGTAGAGTTTTTTATGTCCTGTTCTAAGGGAACCTATGTACGGCAACTCGCCGAAGATGTGGGGGATGTTTTAGGATGCGGGGCTTGTATTTCTCAAATAGAACGCACGCGAGTAGGTCGTTTTGATATTAAAGAAGCAGTTAAGTTAGAGGATTTAAATGAAGGTCATATCCAAACTTGGGTCAATTAAACTTTCCAAAACGGCCGTAGCTATAGGTATTTTTGACGGAA
>JADFYF010000172.1 GCA_015233165.1 Candidatus Omnitrophota bacterium | reverse complement strand
GTTGTTCGGGGGTTTGTACGGATGTCAGTGCGAATACAAGTCATTGTGGTCATTGTGCTACTATTTGCGCCGGTGGTCAAACCTGTGTTCATGGAGAGTGTTATAGTGGGTAAGGCAGAGTCTTTTCAATTCCTCAATTAACAACCGCTCACAGCATTGGTAACGCAAAGATTACCTGTGGCCTTGGTCACAACCCCTGTTACAGTGTTAACGCCTAACGTACTTAAATCAGTCCCTGTACCAACGGATCCGATGACATAATAAGGTGTCGTAAAGACATACTTATACTCGGTTGTTGTTGTCGCACCGAACGGATCATAAGGTGGGGTGCTGTTGATAATTTGTGGCGTTGTCGTAGCTAACGTGCTCCCTCCTAGTGTTGGACTGCTGGCAGGATACGCCATGGGGGACTGATTCATATAATACGATTCAACGGCTGTTTGCATTGTTTTTAACTCGGATTTAGCCTGAGCAATTTTACCAGCATCTTGCATACCCTTAAAACGTGGAATAGCAATCCCGATCAAAATGACCAAGACCGATATAACGACCAGCAATTCTAGAATGGTAAAACCCGATTTTTTCATACTCTTCTCCTTTGTTTATGTTTAACTTCTATTTTGAAATTGTCTTAACCATGTCAAACATGGGCAGGATAATAGACGCTAAAATCCCGCCCACGCAAATACCAATAAAAGCAATAAAGGTTGGTTCAATTAATACCATCAACTCTTTAACTTCAAATTGAATCTTGCTTTCGTAAAAATCAGCCACCTTGTTTAACATCATGCCAATGTTACCGGACTTCTCTCCGACGGAAATCATATAGGTCACATCCTTAGGAATTTCTTTGCGACTCATAAGCGCCTTATGAATGCCTTCCCCCTTCTCAACACTGTCATAGACTTCCTGAACAATTTTCCCAAATACCACATTTCCTAAAACTTGCTCCACAATCTTCAACCCCTGCAACATAGGAACCCCTGTGTTCAGCATCGTCGCCAAGGTTCTGCAAAAACGCGCTACCAGGGTATTATTAATTAAGGAACCAATCACAGGAACCTTCAAAATAAAACGATCAAAAGAATTCTTTCCATTTTCTGTTTTTAAATATTTCTTCACTCCAAAAACAGTTGCAAAAACAATAGGAAAATAAAATAATGGATACCTTTTAACAAAAAGGCCTAATTCATAAAGCATTCTCGTCGGTGCCGGTAAAGGAACCCCAGCTTTAGTAAAGACCGTCACAAACTGAGGCATAACAAAGGTAATAATCAATAAGATAACAGCGGCACTGGCTCCCAACAAAACGCCCGGATAGATCATCATCCCTCTGACCGTCGACTGCATGTTGTCTTCTTTTTCTAAATAAATAGCCATATCCTTGAGAACCTGATCTAACGTACCTGATAATTCTGCCGCCCGGATCATGTTGACAAAGAAATTTGAAAAGACATCCGGAAATTGAGCCAACGAATCTGAGAACGTTGAACCATCCGATACAGACTGAGAGACACTACGAATCACAGCAGCCAAATAAGGATTCGTCACCTGCTCTGTGGACATATTCAAAGCGCTTAACAAAGGAATACCCGCGTTTGACATACTCGATAGATTGGTACAAAAAACGGTCATGTCTCTGACCTTAATCTTCTTGCCCCCCATTTTCATCTTAGGAGCCTTAGTCTTCAAAAGCCCTGCCGCAGATTCCTTGGATTGCTTTTGGGCTCCCTGGCTAATCTTAACAGGAGTAAATTTTAACTGACGCAACTGAGCGATCACTTCCTGCTCAGAAATAGCCGTCAAATCTCCCTCGACCAATTGGCCTGAATTGTTTCTAGCTTTGTATGTATAGGTTGCCATTTAAACTCGTTTATTCTTCCTGAGTGACCCGGTAAACTTCTTCCTTGGTTGTATCCCCTTGTCCTACCCTTTCCATACCATTATCCCGTAAACTTTGCATCCCGGCAGCCAGTGATGCTCGATGAATTTCTTCCGAAGAAGCTTTGCTTAGAATTAAAGAACGAATTTTATCGTCCATGACCATCAACTCAAAAATACTGGTTCTTCCTTTGTAACCTGACATGGCACACGATTTACACCCTTTTCCACCGCAATCCTTGCAGATGGTACGCACCAAGCGCTGAGCCACGACCCCGATAATAGAGGAAGCCAAAAGAAATGGTTCAACACCGATATCCAAAAGACGGGTAACAGCACCTGCTGCATTATTCGTGTGAAGGGTCGCTAAAACAAGATGCCCGGTTAACGCCGACTGAATAGCAATTTGAGATGTTTCTGCATCACGAATTTCCCCAATCATGATCACATCAGGATCTTGACGTAACAGGGCTCTTAACCCATTGGCAAACGTCAAATCCACCTTAGGATTAACCTGTGTCTGACGAACTCCTTGCAGACGGTATTCC
>JADFYF010000171.1 GCA_015233165.1 Candidatus Omnitrophota bacterium | reverse complement strand
TCTTACCCAGATTCCACTGGATCCTCTCTTTTGTCTGTGAGAGATCAATACCGCCAGGGACATCCGATATGCTATCGGCATCTGTTTTAAATGTCCTATATTTCTTAATATGTTCATCCACTGTGTTTCCTGCGATACGGATGAAGACCTCGGATCTGGAATAAGGCAGGAACGTGTTAATCCTGATATTCTTTCCACAAATTCCATTTAAGAAATTATAAAAAGCCAACACTTCCTTGCGAACACTCCCAGATAGCCCTTCTTGACTTCCAACGGCTTTTCGAATCCCGTCCTTATCATTCCATTGAGCCCGCTTCTTGGCATATTCCTCGACTTCCGTCTCTCTTTGTTCATCATAAACATTGCCCATGATCATGGGAACCAGGACATCCGAGCTCAAACTAAGCCTCAACTTCTTCCATAGGTGATTGGCCTCTACATATTCTGACATTTGTGTAAAAGCAGCCACGGCATCCGGACCAAATAAAAAAATACCATTTAAATCGGGATACTGATTTAATGAAGGATTGTTTAAATTAAAATGATTCTTCAAGAAGGTTAGCAATTTTCCTTCCCGCGGCCTTGATTTTTCTGCTGCCAAAAGAGAATCCACGTCGACACCTTCTAAAAGTTCAGTCACTTCATGCTGCCCTGCGCTGGTAAACTTAGAATTAACCAGACCCCCAGCTCTCAACTCTCCTCGATTAACCCTTGATGTCAGCATCGTAATCCCGGATTGAGGAAACTCAGGGATCGGTCCAAAATAGGCATCACGGGTGTAGATCAAAAGATTCCCGGATTTATGTTCTGTCCCATTGGATAATGATCCGTTTCTTGCCGCCCGGTATCCATTAGTAATGCCACCATCCAACAAAGAAGACTCAATACGACTGTCGAGAGAAGCATCCGTTCCATGAAAAATAAACATCACCCGCGATTCTTCCCAGGGTTTCAAATGAGGATACTGGGTTCTATAGTTCTCAAATTTTCCTTTAATTCGTCTTAACACATCCAGATAAGCATTGCCGCTTCCCTCATAAGGAGAGGTCATCACAAGAGCAGGGATATCTCTTCGGATCAGCGTCTTACGCCTACTCTCAACGTAATTCTCAATATGCTTAACATGTCCTGCATCTTGAGAAATGATGACGATCATATCCACACTGGGGGCTGATGTAAGGTTCAGCTCTTTGCGTACCTGTTCTAACCCTTCCTGCCTGGCTAAGGACACCACCTCCGCATCCTGATCTTTATTGACTGCCTGTTTTGCCCCCGAGGGATTTAACAATACTCCTAATTTCTTTTTCAGCCTATTGACGAGAAACATCATCTCTCTGTTCCATTTCATTTGAAGAACATCCAAATGAGGATGCCAATATGCTCCATACGAAATCCCCAACGTAAAAACACTCAACAACGATACGCCTCCTAAGGTCACCCCGGGAACTCCTAATACAAATCCGACGATGGAACCTGCGGTTACGCTTAAGCCCATTAAGGAAAAGGCTCTGCTGTAAAAGCTGCGCATTCGATATTTAACACGATCGTCCCGTGAGACAGGATCATAGGTTGTTCGTCCTCGATCCGTCACGGTCTTTAGCAGGCGGATACTATCAACAACCAGTTCCTTAGGATTCTCATAGAAACCGTCAATCAAGGAATTCCCCTCCTCTAATAATTGAGGAAGTTCCTTGATCAAATTTCGTTGAGATCTCTTCCAGAGGTAGTTGTACAACAAGATGAATCTTGATAAGGGGTAAATTCCCGTCCATTCTGTCCAATGATTATTCGGAAACTTATAGCTCATCACCTTCTCAATATTCCCCCGATAGGCCAGAATCCGTGAGAATCTCGACGAATAACTGATGGTATCCAATAACACATTCACATCGTCCTCTAACTTGGAACGTTGGATGCTCGTCATATCCTTAGGCCTCAGACGCTGATTTAAAATAGACAGGGTGTTCAAAGTGATGATATTAAAATAAGAAAATGTTTTCTGATATAAATCATTACGCGCAGGATCCTTGCCCTCGTGCCACATCAAGTCCGGCGCATAAGGCATATCATTAAGAACCTCTTCCGCGCAGTTCAGAATCGTATTAAAATCTTTCAATATCGTCTCCGTCGAGAGATCTTCCTGCTCTGCCCAATGAGATAGGATGTTATGCCAATTCTTTAAAAGATCTTCTGTTGAATTAAAAACCCGATGCGGAGGAGGGATGACAGATACCATCGCCTTATCGGACTTAGTCTCTCTGTCTAATAATTTACTAAAAAGTTCATCCACCAAGTCCTCGTCACTGGCCCTATGGAACCACACCTGATACCCCAATCGCTTAGCCAAATAACCCAAGGTGAACACACCCAAGGCAATGGCGCAAACGGTCAGAAGAAAAGGAAACTTCGGGATCGTTTGATTATTATTCTTAATATCCTCCGCAAC
>JADFYF010000170.1 GCA_015233165.1 Candidatus Omnitrophota bacterium | reverse complement strand
CATAAACTTGACCATTATGGGATCGGGCATGATAGCAATAAAATTTACAATGAATTGGTAGTGCCTAAAGAGAGTTACAGTTTCATTAAACAGAATCTATTTTCTTTTAAGAACTATATGCAGTCCGTTTTGCATGCGCCTAAATGGGGGTATTATGCCAGCGGTCGAGTGGCGATCAACTCTGCGGATGGCGATTTTATTACTTATCCTTCTATTCTTTCTCCTGACTTTGGACAAATGTATGCAGAACATGCTTATGGAATATGGCAAAGTATGAAAGAAGGAATGAAGGCTAATGAAAAATTCAAAGTCATAGAATTTGGGGCCGGAGAAGCGGTGCTGGCTTTTGATTTCTTGAAGTTTGTGACAACAAAAAGCCAAACAGATCCAAAATGGAAAGAGTTTTTCAATGTTTTAGAGTATCAAATTTATGAAATTTCACAGGGCTTAAGGCTTAGACAAAAAAGTCGTTTAGGAATTTATGGAGATAAAGTGTCTGTTTTAGAAGGCGACGCCAGAAATCCAGCCGGAACAATTAAGGAGCCTGTCAGTGGTTTGGTTTTAACTAATGAAGTCCCCGATGCTTTTGGAGTCCATAAAGTGGTTGTTAATAAGCAAGGGGGATTTGAAGTATGCTTTGTAGCGACCAGGCTCAGTCCTCAATCGATAAACAAATTAAAACAAAAAGGATTGGGAGCGGCCCTGATAACAAGAATTTCTCAAAATAACGCGGATATTCGACGTCAATTGGCTTTAAAAAAGAACAATCAGGGGGACTATTATCTTTCTGAAACTGATTTTAAAGAAGTGATGGATTTTATCGCCGAGCAGCCCACTAAGGACTATGGCGATTTCGTGCGAATGTTTGATTTTGAAGAGATTTATTTGCCGGTAGACACGGTTGCTGATGTTAATGCGATTATTCAGGAAGAGGGGACGAAGATTAAACAAAGCATAGAAAATGAGGACAGAAGATTAAATCGAGTGAAGCGCGACCAAACGGTATATGTGAATACGGATGCTTTTAAATTTATTAAAGGAGTAGGACAAATTCTATCGAGCGGATATGTATTTACCATTGATTACGGAGGAAGCTTAGCAGAACTCACTCGAGGTCCAGAGGGTTTTAGAACATTCCCCGTTGATCGCAGATTTGAAGAAGGCTTTCCTTATTTTCAACCTAGTATGATCGATTTAACGACGGATGTAGATTTTGATCTTTTAGAATTATTTGGAAGACAAGCGGGGTTAAATCTTATTTCTTATGGAGATCAGTCCCATTTGATTACAGGAACAAGTTTTGGGAACAAAAACGGAGAGAATTATCACAAGAAGTCTGAGATTAAAGCTGTATTTAAGGAAGATCATTTGCTGTTTAAATTGTTAGTTCAAAAGAAAGAAGGAACATCCGGACATTACTCTGTGTTTGATCACAGAGAAGAAAGTAAAAAGAAGACTCTGTTTGATTTAATCGGAAAGGACAACGTATTTAAAGCTATTGAAGATTTCTCCCGTATTCACAATCTCTCTAACCCCGACGATGATTTAAATAAGATCGAAAAACTCTTATCCGAAATTAAGTTTGGAAGAGGCAAGGAGTTGAGAGTCATCGATTCCAATTGGCGTGTTGTTTCTCTGGCATTCTTAAAAGGTGGATTTGCAACATGGGTGATCAGTGATCCCAAAGATGCTCATAAGAAACTTGTGGAAGATTTTATGGCTTACCTAACAACGCAATATCCCAATTTGCCCGATGTAGACATCGAAAAATATTATGGAGACAGAAGTCTGGGTTATTCCTGGAAACGAGACGATGAAGGGCCCGGGCATTTAAACCTAGTATATAAGGACAGCGCTATCGAAAGAGAGTCCGAAGTGGTTAGTTATTATTTAAGCGCATCAACGGATCAATCTTCGAAAGAGAAAATATCTCAATCGATGAGGGGTGGAGATATTTTAATTGAGAATGGAGTTGCTGTAGTGAAATCAGGGGGCAATACCCAAGTCATTAAGGATCACGCCATGGTTTCAGGTCCTGCGGTTGATTATCTTTTGAAGAATATATTTAAAGAGCATGGAGGATTCTTCGCTGCTCATGATCAGAATAAAGAAAGCGTCATACGAGCCATTCAACAAGGCGTCATCACCAAGGAAGATCAGCTAACGGAGCCCTTGGATCAATTGGCAAAGGAATCGCGTTGGAACGCTTATCTTAGAATCATATTTAAGGCCATTGAGTATAAGCTGATTAGCCATTATGGTTTCGAACAATTGAAGAAAGTGTTGTTGGAAGAACGATTTGTTGATTCTTCGGAGAATTTTTCCGCAAAAGTAATCAAAGCCCTGGACTTAAAGTTGATCACTAACTATGAGCAATTAAAGTCATTGCTAGCTTCATTTGAAGGGATGATGCTTGGAAAGGAATATGCGGAGATTATTTTAAAAGCCATCGAATGTCATGTAATT
>JADFYF010000016.1 GCA_015233165.1 Candidatus Omnitrophota bacterium | reverse complement strand
TTATCTTAGGCGATCCTGATTGAAGAACGTCGTCGTTATTTTGAGTCTGCGGCTCTACGGGCCTTGCTGTTTGAGTATTGGGTGAGGACTCTTTTGCCATACGATCCATTTGTATTTTCCATGCAGCCATTTGCTCTTCCGATAAATAATGTGACAGATTAGAATCTAAGTCTTCACGCAAATATTTTATTTTTTGCTGTAAATTAGATTCATTCCCTACCTCCGCCCTAAGGGCACCGACCTGACTGAAATAATCTCTAAAAACAACGATCACCCCTTTTTCCTGTGCAGAGGTTAGCTTTAAAGGCTTCTCGATAGCCGAGACAATCATCACCGTCTCCTGATCCGGCTCTAAGGCAAAGCTTGGATCGACGACAAAGACCATAACGATCAGAATAACAAGACCATACAATTTCGTTATCTGTAGAGTATGTTCCACCATTTAAAGACTCGCCATATCAATGACAAAGCGATATTTCACATCCGCCTTGATCACTCTCTCATAAGCTTCGTTGATCTTAACCATAGGAATTATTTCAATATCTGCCGTGATGTTGTGCTTCCCACAAAAATCTAACATCTCCTGTGTTTCTTTAATCCCTCCAATTAAAGACCCTGCCAAACTGCGACGACCCATAATCAGCGAGAAGGCATGAAGCTGCGGTGCATCCGTGGGAACGCCTAAAAGCACCATGGTGCCATCGCGTTGAAGCAACCCTAAATAGGCACCCCAGTCTAATTTGACGGAAACCGTATTAATGATCAAATCAAAATTCTTCGCCAAATGTTCAAATGTCTTAGGGTCATTGGTGGCATAAACATGGTGAGCTCCCAGCTTGATAGCGTCGTCCTTCTTATCCAGGGTTCTACTGAGAACTGTGACTTCCGCCTTCATGGCTCTGGCAATCTTAACGGCCATATGGCCCAAGCCTCCTAAACCGATAATAGCCACCTTCTTACCCGGGCCGGCGTTCCAATGACGTAAGGGTGAATAAGTCGTGATACCAGCGCATAACAATGGCGCTGTTTTGTCGAGGGGAAGATAATCGGGAATGCGAAGAACAAAATCCTCATGCACCACGATCCCGGATGAATAGCCTCCCTGAACAGGAGTTTTGTTATCAAGCTCAAGGCAGTTATACGTAAAGATAGGACGAGAACAGAACTGTTCCAGACCCTCCTTGCAGTCAGGACATTGACGACAGGAATCGACCAGACAACCCACTCCCACCTTATCGCCCACCTTGAATCGACGCACCTTTGCTCCCACCGACGTGACCGTTCCTACGATTTCATGACCCGGCACCATGGGATACACAGAATTACCCCATTCATTTCTGGCCTGATGGATGTCAGAATGACACACTCCACAATAGGCAATCTTGATCGCAACGTCATGCGGCTGAGGTTCACGACGAGTAATTTGCAAAGGGGCTAAAGAAGATGTGGCGTTTAAAACTCCATAGGCTTTAAAAGTGGACATGAAAAACTCCTTTGATAAAAAACTCTCCTCAAGAATCTAATGCTTTATACTATAAAAGTCTTTTCCAGACGATCATAGACACACGCCATCGCAATAGAACTAATTGAAATAGTAAAAAATAATCCAATCACCAAACACAGTAGTCCACCTATATTTAACAACATCAACAGCATCCCTAAAACGGCCAAACGGCCTTTTGAACCCTTGGTAATCTCTCGACTGCGTTTAAGCGCCTTGATGGGACCGAGCCCTTTATCAATAATTAAATAAAAACAGAATTGAAACATAAGCATGAAAATGAGTCCAGGAATGATGAGCAGAATGAAACCTCCCATAATGACCAACCCATAACAAAGCGCGCCTAGCAAATAAGGAATAAGAATACGCCAGTTTGAAAATAATTCAGCAATTTCCGGCTCTTCATCACGAGCAATTTTCAAATAGGCCTTCAAAAACCCGATGCCCATAAGCATACTCACCACCCACATCCCTACTGTAAAAACATAAAAGATAACCCTTGGAAATGGCAGACGATAACGGTACTTATTTAAGAAATCATAAATACGACCACGTTGAGACTCAAAATCCGACGACAATTCTAAGTCCCCCTCACCTTTGACATTCTGTAGTTTATCTTTAACATTGCCGGATCTATCGATATAACCTGTATCCTCTAAATATTGATAAAACTTATCTGCCTGAATAGAATCTTTATAAACTTCGCGAATTTCATTCCGATGAATAGGACCAGATCCCGCAAAATATTGCACAACTCCACTTAGCAAATTGATCCCTATATAAATAACAGCAATCAATAAAATACTACTCCAGTATTTCTTCGTCATTGCCCAGCCGTGTCCGATGACCTCTTTATAAGAAAACTTGTGTTCAGCCATGAATTGTCCTTTCGTTCATTCGTATTTAATGTCCATCCGTGATAATCACCTTCGTGCCAACAGAAATCATATTGTACAACTCTTCGACATCCTTATTCTTCATCCGCACGCACCCTCTGGAAACGGATTGTCCAATCAGCCCCGGAGCATCTGTCCCATGAATGCCATATTTCTGATGCCCTGTTTCTAAAAACTCGATCCACCTTGGTCCTAAGGTTTTTTCAGCATTAGGAAACCATCGATTAGATGTCGCTCCCCGAAAATAAATCGTAAATTTCCCCAAAGGCGTCTGTGTTTCTTTTTTGCCGGTTGAAACAGGATATTCTTTGATCACCTTATTATCTGACAAGACAAATAAACGATTGCCCGCCCGATCCACATGAATCACAAGCGAACTATCCGTCTTTCCATGAACCTTATAAGCTTCAACCTTACCCTCGGGAGTGGCAAGACCTATCGTCGGGAAAGATAAATAACCGATAAGATATCCCCCAATCACAAGCATTCTTAGAGATAGGAAGTCTTTCAAACTTACTTATCCTTTGCATCCAGGTGACATTGCGAAACCCCGTCACTCTTCATACAACATGTCTTATGCGCACAACAACATCCACCAACAAACATTAAAAGAACACTCATCACGACGAATAATCGAATATTTTTCATATCTCTCTCCTGGTTAATGTCCTACCCTTGAAAAAGTATACCACCCCTAAAGATCTTTTTCTAAAATGGATCCACTGAAGCCGCATGTGTTTTCAAATCTTCCAATTTTAAAACCTCCAGAGCGGATACATGGGTCGATGCTAACACAACCAAAGGAGCCGCTCCCGCTTCAAAAGCCTCCTGCCAGCGAAGGGCGCATAAACACCACTGATCACCGTCAATCAGTCCTGGGAAATCATGATCAAGATACGGTGTCGATAAATCATTGCCGGCTTCCTTCGAGAATTTTAAGAATGCTTCCGTAACCTTAATACAAACCACATGCCGCCCCACATCTTCAGGCCCGGTATTACAGGAACCATCCCGATAAAAACCCGTCATCGGAAATTTACAACAGGGTTGAAGATCTTCCCCTAACACATTCTTTGCTTTGAGCATTCCATCACCCCGATTATTTAGCATATCCATATTTGGTATAATCAATCCCCAAGGACAGCATATCCGTCTTTAAAGGGCCATGAAAACCAAATGGTGTTTCTAAGAAGAAGGCATCGACCATATCCTTCTCTGTAATCTCAATGTGAGCTTCTTTTTGAGCGATCTCTTGTGCTTTTTGAGAGACCTTTTCTAGAGCGACACCCCGCAGGAAGACGGGAATCCTATCCAATAACTTCTTAAATTTCTGATGAGTTGCTTCATCCCAATCCAGCATCATGCCCTCCTTACTTTTTATACAAACAGATACATGTATCTCTCACTGAGCTAAATCTTGCACCTCTTCGTCATTTTGCTCCCGAACAACAACCTTTGTCCCTACAGGAATCATGTCATACAATTCTTCCACATCTTGATTCTTCATCCGGATACACCCGCCCGATACCGACTGACCAAGAAGTTCAGGATAGATCGTACCGTGAATCCCATATTTAGGAATATTGAATCCCAACCAGCGCGTCCCTAAAAGATTCTCCTTACTTCCCCCTTCTACCACCTTACCGTGATGAAACCAGGTTGGAAAAGGATAACGATATTTAATCACAAATTCCCCCAAGGGAGTTAGACTGTCGGACTTACCTGTAGAAACAATATATTCCTTAATCGTCTCGCTATCCATTTTAAGATATAAACGATTCTTCGTCTTATTCACGTCGATATTAAACGGATGATTCCACAAAGACAGCTTCTGACCAAGTTTTAAACGGGTGTCTTTAAGTTTGTTTCGAATCTTAATCAGATCAATGGTTGTTCCATGTTCTTTAGCAATCCTTTCTAAAGAATCATTAGACTGAACTTCATAAAACAAGGTTTCATGGGAAGGAATCCGAGAATGGATGAGATGCATCATCACCTCTCCCCATTCTTTCTTAACCGAAATGATCTTAATAAAACCAGGATAGTTATGCAGGATTGTTTCTAATTCTTCCCTGGCCTTGAGATAAGCCCCGTCCGCTTTAGCAGATAAAGCAGAGTTGTATAACACCTGAACCTCATCTAAGGAAGAGGTTTGCCCTGAATCATCGGAGACTTGCGCTCCTGCCAGGGCTGATAAAGACAAAAGAATTCCAACTACAAGAACTAACGGCCCCCTCTGCTGAACAATCTCTAATCGTCCCTTAAACATAAAAGCCTCATTATATTTCTACCCGTTCTCCCACCTGAATCATAGGCTTCACATCTGTATATTTGGATATGTCTGCAATCACTTCAGCTCCGACGCTCGCATAGGCTTTTTGAAAATGAGCCAGTGTCGGAAAATACAGATATCCGATAGCAAAAAAGGGAGACTGTGCTCCTCCTGGTGTTTCCAGCGGCTTATCGACTTCGATCTTACTTAATCCATAGGGCGCAAATCTCTGACAGACAACAGGTAAATGAATCTTTGTATAATAATCCATATTAAAACTCTTACCATCGATACGGGGATACACTGCCGCTATTCTAACCATTGTTTTCCCTCAATATTTTTATTCACTAGAAAAATCTGACCCCGGAACTTAAACGATGCTCAATATAAGAACCTCTCATTTGACGAATGTTTTCAGAGGTCTTCAAAAGTTTCAATGCGATATCTTCTTTGCCAACAGCGCGCATAGTCAAACCCAAATATAAATACGCTTCGAAGTTATTAGGATTCTTCTCAATGGATAAACGTAAGAACTCCACCGCTTTATCATAGGATTTCTGAGAAAATTCCGCCCTACCAGCATAATAATAGAAAATGTCATCTTCTCCTAAGTTTTCCTTGATAGCCACAACAGCAAGTTCAGGCAATCTTTCGTAATCCTCCGCTTTGGCCAAACTTTCCATTAAATAAATATAACTATTCACATGCCCCTGCCTTAACCCTTGAAAATAGTCATAGTCAGAATGAGAACCATTACTTACACGGATATCTGTATACATCTTAGATTTATAAAGGACGTACACATTAAGATTTACGTCTTTCAAAAGGGCTTCTTTAAAATAATCAGCAGCCTTTTGATAACTTCCCCTTTGATAGGATATGACTCCCATGTTGTAATACGACCAAAAATCATTAGGATTAATATCTAAAGCAGACTGATAAGCTTTTAAAGCCTTTTGAGATTCTCCCAAATGCTCATAACAATATCCCATCATGGCGTAGGCAGCCGGCCTTTCAAAATCGTAGAAATCAACAACCTTCTGATGATAGTAGATACACTGACGTAATTTAAAATCGCTGAGATAATCTTTAGGATTAGCGAAATCTTTAAAATAATTAATCGGAGGGCTCAGACGGTTCATCGTCTGATCGAGAAAGTTCTTCTTAAATAAAGGGTAATCCACCATTAAGGCAACGCCCCCAAAACAAATCAAATACAAGAAAATTGGCCGAGTGACAATAACCTTAACATATTCCATCCATTTCACAGCCATGACAATTAACTCTCCTTAACCGCATACGACTTCTTAGAAAACCAAAGAATGCCCAGAAGAAAAAGAACACCACTCAGAAGCAAACCAATATTGAGAACATATTGCCACCAATAGCCGTATCTAAACTCTACAATGCTCTTGCCCGCTGGAATCCATACCCCCTTAAAACCTACATTAGTTTGATAAAGATCTTCCCTCTTTCCATTGACTGCTACATGCCAATGAGAATCATAGCTATCATTGTAAATAAGGAATTTTTCATATGGAACCGTAATCCTCAACTTTAAATGATTAGCGTCAAAAGATAGAATCTTAAAAGAATCATCTTCCCTATTAATACGAAACACCTTATCTGAAGGATTAGGATTATTGCTATTTAATTTCACTTGATCCGAAGTGTTGGTAAAAACAAAGGCCTTGTTATCGTCTTCAAGAAAATGCCACTCTAATAAAGAAAAAATCACCGTATTAGGTTCGATCACCTGAACATGATCCACTAAAATAAATGCATTCTGCAAGTATTTGTTTAACGAATAATTGGTTATATTTTGAAAAACCGAATTATAACCGCTGGCTGCATAATAAAGGACTCCCCCTTTAGCCAAAGAGGACTTCATCGAAAACGGTAAATCAGGTTGTTTTAGAGTTACGTTTGTAAAAGAAAAATGATATCCATACGTCTTCTCTGGAACATACGGACCTCCTCTTTTAACCAAATAATGATAAACCTCCACCGGCTGAACAACAACGGCCAGGGTTAAAAGAGCAAATGCCCAAGAATAGGGTCGAAATCGTTCTAAAAGAAGCATCGTCCAGAAAATAGCGCTTAAAAAAATCATAATATAACTGCTTATAATGCCATCAGCCCTTAGAATTATAAATACTACAGCCATAACATGAATCGACAACATACAAACCAAAAGCCTTTTCTTAGTAACAAGCCCTGTTAACTTAATATCATTGAAAATCTTCCAGTGTTCGAGAATTAACAAGACAAATAATGGAATCAAAACAAACCATAAAAAGAAATGCAGATTTCTAAAATATTTCAAAAAGAAAACATGCTTAAACAGAAAATCATAAAAAGGCAACCCATGAGGGACAAGACAACACAACAGAGCAAATCCACAGGTAAACATAAACGCAGCCCTACGCGTAATACGACCCAAGGCTCCTAATGCAAAAATAATGAATGCGAAGAAAGGAATATAAATAACAGCAAACCGAATAGTTCTAAAATCCGAAAAATAGGTAGAAAAAACTAAATCTTCAACAGCTCCCCAATCCAATGTTTTTGCAGGAACAAGCAAGGCATCCCCTGGCTGGAAACTTCCATGACGAGCTGGCAAAACAATCTGTCCATGACTAGAATTATGATAAAACATAATTGCAGGAATAAAGGAAAGGCAAACGATCCCTATAGATAATAAAACCAATACTCTATTTTCCTTAAAAAAATGACGATAGCGGCTCCAAATATCCGAGATCTGTTTAAAATAGAACACGGCGAAAAAAAACAAAAAGAAACATAAGAAACTTAAAAAATAAAAAGGAATATAGGTGCTGGAAAGAATCATAAAAGACAAGACTACCCCTAAGAATAAATGTTTACGAGGTGTTTGTGAAAAAGCAACAAGAAAGTAAAAAAACCAAATTATAGGTACGGTAATCAGCATCATGTAGGAATCAAAAAGCCTTGTTCCCAAACTTGAAAACATCAAAATTAAATAACCAGCATATGCTATCAAACGGTTGTTGTAGAGACGCATAGCCAGAAGATAAAAGGCAATCATTCCTCCCCAATAATAAAGAGCCAAAAAGGAAAGATAGGCATAGGTATAAGGAATTCTTAATGCTTCAAAGAGGATAATAACCAGATAAGATGGATTAAAGGCACCTATACGACGAAGAAAAAAATCATTAGGAGCTCCATTAGTCCAAAAAGGATCCCACAAAGGAAAAATTCCTTTGGCTAAATTTTCAACGAAGAACTTTGTATGTTCATAATACGAAATGGCATCTTCAAAAATAGCCAACTTAGAGCTTACGAATGGAAAGAAAATTGCTATCCAAACAACAAAGGCAAGAACAATCCAGAAGACTGTAACGTTTTTGGGTTGGGTATTACTCATAAAGAATATGCTTCTTACAACTTATATTATTTTTCTGATTTAGGCTGGCGAGTCATCAAATCATGCATTGCTTTACGAACATCTTTTCCTTCAAAAATAATCTTGTAAACCTGTTCTGTGATAGGCATAGGTATTTTCATCTTACGGCTTAAACGATACACAGCTTTCGATGTTATCACCCCCTCAGCAACCATCGACATAGAACCAAGAACTTCTTTGATCTTGGCTCCCCGCCCTAAAGCTTCCCCTACAGTACGATTACGGCTCTTGGGACTGACACAGGTAGTAACTAAGTCTCCTAAACCTGTTAAGCCATAAAAGGTTTCTTTCTTACCACCTAAGGCAATACCTAAACGCGTGATTTCTGCTAATCCCCGAGTTAACAAAGCAGCCTTAGCATTAGATCCCAAACCTAAACCATCACAAACGCCACAGGCAATGGCGATCACATTTTTAATGCTACCACCAATTTCTGTCCCAATCACATCATTGTTGGTATAAATACGAAACGTTTGGGAATGAACAATCTTTTGAATTTCTTTAGCTAACTCCGCCTTAGAACAGGCAATGACGGCGGTGGTGGCAAGCTCAGCTGCCACTTCCCCCGCAATCGTTGGTCCTGATAAAACCGCTAAGGAGACGTTACCAAGCTCTTCTTTAATAATCTCCGACATGCGTTTAAAAGAAACAGGATGAACTCCTTTAACAACACTTAAGAAAATCTTTCCTTTGTAGGACGTTTCTTTTAATTTCTTAAGTACTGGGGGTAAATATTCCGAAGGGGACGCTAAGATAATCAAATCACCAAAAGCCACAGCTTTATGGATATCCGACGTTAATTGAACAGACTCTGGAATTTTATACCCGGGTAAGAATTTCTTACTCTCACGGGTCTTTTGAACTTCAGATACATATTCAGGAAAAGCTCCCCAAAGAACCACGGGATATTTCTTCTTAGCCAGATGAATCGCTAAGGTCGTTCCCCAACCACCGTCACCAATAATAGAAATCTTCTTAATTTTTTGCATTGACCGTTACCTTAAATAATGAAAACACACCATTTTGATACATCTTCTTTAAAATAGGATTATCTTCTTTAGGGGCATAATAATTCATAAAGACGATGTAATCTACCTTATATTTAAAAATAGCTGTAAATATCGCCTTGTCTACAGAAGAATTCGTCATGACCACGAAATCTTTCAGGTCTTCCATGCGACGACTCCATTCTAACGTCGCCGGATAATCAAACCCAACAATACCGCAGTCTCGACCACAGACAACAACCCTGCGTTCACTATGAATGCGAAAACCTCCCATATCCGTATTAATAGGAGTCAAAATAAAAGCATCTTTAGGTGTATGGTCCCGCACATACATCTGCATGTCCACCCAATTCCTCTGAAGTTGCCAAAACCCCTCCCCGTGATCACGAACCTGAAGATAATTGTAATGAAAAATACAAAACGCAATAAAGGCGCCTAAAAGAGGTATAAAAATTAATGATTTTCTAAAAATACCCTCGAATTTTGGCCAAAAATTACGCCATAACACAACAGCAACAACAGCCATCGCAGCCATGACCCAGATATTCTTGTGCAGCTTAGGAACAAAATAAATCCAATTATTAAAACCTATAAATAAGAACATAACGGCAGCAAGGATCACCTGCCAAGGCTTAGCCTCTCTGGCAACTCTAACAGCCCACATTGCCGTATACGCCATCAATAACCATCGGATATATTGTTCATTTCGCAACAAGTTTAAATCTAAAATAAAACGACTGGGAATCACATAGGTAAATACCGTTGAGAAAATGATAAACAACATCCCGACCCAAACAATCACATGGGCCTTTTTATCCTTTCTAAAAACAGGACTCACAATGACCAAAAATATATAAAGTAAAAGAACAAAAACATACGGTTCCAATTGATTGATTAGAAACGGTATATTCTTGATAGCCTCATTCCAGGGAGTATCACTAAATAAAAGATTCTGAGGACATGAACGCAGATAAATCGGCATCCAGTCGGCCACAGGGATTGGAGCTACTGCTATCTTATCGTGCAAGGATCGAGGAATCTGCCACAATAAAAAAGGCAAACAAGAGACTGTAAAAATAAGACCCGCCGTGATCGTCCTGCTCCATCTCTTGGGATGAAATAAGAGTAAGAAAACCAACATATAACACATGGGGAATAAATTATAAATAGCATGAATATTGGCTGCTAAACCAAATATTAACGCCGCTAAAAAGAATCGTTCTTTATAAAAAAGATAAATACCGGCAAACATAAATCCTTCAGCCAATTCCTGATGAGAAAAGGTCCTGTATAAAAACTCTTCCGTCCTTCCTGTCAGGAAAAACATCAACACCGCGCATAAAGCTGCAAATTTGTCTTTTGAAATAAACTGACAAAGCTTAAAGACAAAAAAGAACATCATATAACGAGCAAACAAAAACAAAATAAAATAGACGGTAGGTATTTGAGAGACCTTGATAAACTTCGCTAAAATGGGAAAAAGATAAGAGGAGAAATTCTTAGCAAGACTCTCGACATAATAATCCCCCCGATATAACGAGGGATCGATGAGATGTTTCAGAAGAGGAATTTCAAGATGCTGGTCATCCCAGGCATAAATATAATTATTGGTACAAAGGTAGGCAACGAGGACGAGAAATGCGATAAAATAATCGTTAAGAAATAAACTTTTGAGTCGTTCCCGGAAGGATAACGTCATCATTTAACGCCAGACAAAAATTTCCCGCCAAAATTCAAACATATAGGCGGCGCCCCACTTGAGGACCTGCAGTTTACGCTCTCCCCCTTCACGGACAGGTTCATCACCAGGAATTTCAGCAATCTTAAGATGACGTTTAGCCGCGCGGACAGAAAGCAAAGGCTCCCAACTAACCTTGGTCTTAAACAACTTTTCTTCAAACTCATAACTGGAATCTTTATCCAGATCTAAATCATAAATAAGTTTTTTATAATAGGCCCGATAAATCACCATCGCATCCGTATATTTCGCTCGGTGCAAATTATTCACGGTCCCTGTAAAAAGCCAGTTACCAAAACTCGTCACTGCATCGTCATCATAACTCTTTGCATTTTCAGCATAGCGAGAAACAATGACCATGTCGTAACCTTCCTTCATCTTGGCAATACAAACAGGAATAAGTTCAGGAATAGAATTACCGTCAGGACTAAAGGTTAAAATAACATCGCCTTTAATAAATGGCAAGGCATCCATATAGGCGCCACGAATACCGGGAGTTTCCTGGATGACAACATCATAACCCATTTCACGGGCGATATCGGCTGTCCCATCCTTCGATTTCCCGTCAACAACTAAGATCTGATCGACCCATTCTTTTTTGACCTTCGGCATAACTGTACGCATACCGACAGATTCATTGAGAGTTGGAATAAGTAAGGTTACTTTCATAATGGGGATATTATATCGATATAGGTGATGATTGATAGAGGTTTGTTGAAAAAATTGGAGCGGGCGGAGAGAATCGAACCCTCGCTACTAGCTTGGAAGGCTAGAGTTCTACCACTGAACTACGCCCGCATAAAATCGATCTATGATAAAGAATGGTGGGCAGTGCAGGATTCGAACCTACGAAGCGTGTGCAGCAGATTTACAGTCTGCCCCCTTTGACCACTTGGGTAACTGCCCATAATAACAATATTTAAAAGCTGGCTAGAGGGATCGAACCCCCGACCTGCTGATTACAAATCAGCTGCTCTACCAACTGAGCTAAGCCAGCAAAAATGTAAAAGAATGAACTAATTGAAGACGAATTATACAATAAATTACTTAATTGTATATGGATTTTTTAATTGCTTGATGCTTAATATCTGGAAAAAACTTCTACCTTAAGAGGGGCATATTTACCAGTAGCACCTACAACATATATTGTTACTTCAAAATAGCTTGGGTTCAAGTTCATGCAACGTTTATACTTATCGGGACCCAAGATTCTTTTTCTTTCCTTTGAACAAAATCCAAATCAGCAATAAAGGAGGCGCCAGTAAAAGCACCAACCAAATTAAGAAGGAAATTTTAAAATCATGCTTAAAATGCTTAAGAAGTAATTTGCTTGTTAAAGAGAATATTATTAAAGATAGACTTATCAGAATATAAGAAATGGCACGCAGCAGAAATACATTAGACCGCCGTTTATCCGCAACTGTTGCCTCTGGAATATTCTTAATCAACAAAGAAAAATCGTTAAGAATGCCCTTTAGGCCAAGTGCTGACAAAGCTTTTCTAAAGGCAGAAAAATCTGTGCAGTCACATGGCAGACTAAGAACCAACGAACACCTCCATCCTTCAAATTTTATACAGCTAAAATAATCTAATAGACGTCTTGCAGCCTCACGCGCCTCTTTATCAGCAAAAAGATCATTGATTAAATGTTTGGGTTCCCCTTTATAAACAACCTGAGAAGTAAAATCTGGGTCTTCTATCTGTGATATCCGTGACTCGCCCGCCACACCCAACCCTCTAACACCATCAATGCTATACAGACTCAAGAATTCTGGACAAGGTTTATTAATAACGATTGAGAGTGACTGAGAATCCAGATAGGCATCGTTAGCATAATGGACATAATGTTCCAAAACAAACCTCTGACCATTAAGCATTATCTCCGCTTTATCCTTGCTGATTTTTCGAGCACCGGTCATTTGGATAATACTATCAAATTCATTTTTCTGTTTCCTTTTTCGCCTTTCTATACTAAGAAATATAAAAATAGGAGCTACGAAAGCAACAGCAATTAATATGTTTAGAAAATTATCCCCTATTAAAATTGATTCAAATCTCATTGTTCCCCCTATTGTGTAAAAACCTGACCTGTCTTTACAGTAAAAGTAGTGCTGCCGGTTTCCCCTGATTTGACTGGAGTTGCCGATACTTTATAACCATCCTTACTCAAATCACATTGAAAAACAAATCCCGAACGCGGTTCTGGTCTGTATACACCTCTTCAGCCAAAATACTTTTCAGACTTACCTGGAAGAAACTTTGTTATATATATTTTGAGAGATGAAACCTTTCTGAAGCAGAAAATCTAATTTTTGTTTATTCTTAACGCTGTATTTAGGATTCCCAGGCGTCAACATATCGATCATAGATTGGTTCTTTAAATAATAATCATAGGCAGCCCCCGTCCATATTGCCAGGTCTTCAAAAGGACATTCACCCCCCTGAGGCGCCAAAAATCCTGCCTGGACATGTTTTTCTGCAAATTCCTTTGAGAACTCATCGACATTAGCCGCCTTCAAATAACACGTTGGGCCACTAATCGCTGTCCATTCGCTTTTATCATCACTGACACCAATCGCGAAGTGTTTCTTCATATCATAAATATGGGCCGCTTCATGGAAGAAAACAGTGGGATCTCCAGCGTAGGAGCCTTTCAAGATAATGGTCATCGTATCCGCGTTAGCCTCTCCTCCCTCTCCAGTTTTAGGCGCCCGACTATCTTCCACATAAAGAACCCCTTTGATGGAGCCCGCAAAATCCTCAGGCAATAGATCTATAAACGATTTAATCTTGTCCCTTATGACTTGATCAGGAAAATGAAGTAGCCGGATACCTTTGTAGTCCTCTTGTGGACTTTCCTTTAACAATTCATCCAGCCGAGGGCAAGTGGCGTTAAGTTCAAACGTTCTATCAGCACTATCGACGGTGATTTCACTGCTACCTAGAACCAGTAAATCACCCGTGTCATAAGCGTCCGACTTAGCAAACCTTATTTCAGGGATGGTTTTCGCTAAATCATGGCTCATGCTAAGGGAATACCGGGGAACTTCCTGGTTATCGATATAAAATTTGGTGGAAGCACCATTCCAGGTGATTTTAACGCCATGCCATTCTCCTAACTTAAAATCATAGTTCTTGCTAAATGCACTTAACAGACAGCCGGAGAAATAGCGTCGAGCGACAATGGTGTTCTGAATAATAAAGATATCATACATTTCACTGCCATCGGATGAGGTAGACAAAATCAGGGAATGCGTATGCCTATCCATACTCATGTCTTTTAACATCTTAACTTTAAATACAATTGTTCCCTGACGAGAATGAAGTCCATCTGCACTAGAGTCTGTAAATCTTTCGTCGATAGCAAAGGCAGATGTTGGAATAAGGCTATATAAGAAAATAAACAGGATTAGAAGGAGTGGCTTGATCCACCTAAGATCTAATTTTATTACAGTTCGATGTTTTTGATCCCACATTCTCCACCTCCTACTTTCCATGATCAACGCTAAAGTCTGCATTTTCACCTTCCTATCTAGATCTGGAGTGAACTCTAATCAATGTTGTCTTATACCCGAAAAGTCATCGACTAATAACATCTTTCTTATAAATAACAAATTGCGGCTCTTTAGGCGTGTAGACTTTTTGTATCTGCAATTGACTTCGTAATACTGTAAGTCTCACAGAGGCCCTTTCATCACCCTTCTCTAAATCATAAAGGACGATGCGATCTTCAATTCGTACGCCAACGACATTATATATTTGGCCATCATCCTTCAACATAACCTTGTCGCCGACATTATATTCAGCCATTTCATTGCCTTTCTAATAATTTTATTCCTTTTGCATTGAAGTGATCCTAATCACACTGGGAACCATCAAGTTTTTGTGGTAATCTACGTTTCTATGGAACAGCGCCTCACTGAACTTGAACACAAAATCTCTCACCAGGATAAACTCCTTCAGGAATTGAATGAAGTTATTTTTGCCATGAGCAAGCGCATCGAACAGCTTGAATCCCGCCAGAAGGCCATGAACGATCAATTCGCCAGCGGGAATCTGGTCAAACGCCAAGAGGATGAAGCCCCTCCGCCGCATTATTGAATCAACCCAGATATCTAAAGATCAATTTTCAACAGAAACACCAATGACAAATAAAACGGCATATTCTTTCTTGCTGCACCCCTTAATGGAAGGCATGGGAATCCCTGGAGCGATCGGAAATACACTTTTGGGGGCCATCTCTGGTGAACAAGAATGATCATTTGTTTCTGGCGTATAGCGTACTGCGTGGCATGGAAGATGTGTCTCATCATAAAGCTTCGCACCATTCTCAAGTTCCCAACGCTGTGAGCCTTCTTTATCCTTAGGATAAATTGTCAATATAGCCGTCACTTCTCGACCACCCGTCACTACGTACTTGCCAGGAGGAAGAGGAAAGGTTGGTTTCTCCATAATAGAACCATGTGCTTCCAGCCACCAGTCTTTGTTATCAAGCTTCCAATTCGAAGGGGCGATTCCTCCTGAAGCTTTGAGCTTGTCATAATAATTCCTTATCTGTTTCCTTCATCATATTGAAGCGCATTATAACAGTCCTTTGTTCTTTCACAAACTTGAGCCAACACTATTTAAAGATCATCGATTTATTGATTTATATTTGAAAAAAGAAGTGTATATTAAAAAACTGAATTTAAGAAATAAGCTAAATGTATTAAACAACTTACGGAAGGAACCTGTTATGAAAAAGATTCTAGGAATTGTTTTAACACTGTTGCTTGTCGTTGGTATCTCAATGCCAAGTTTTGCCGCTAAGAAATCTGAGAAATTTGACAGAATCGTAGCTAAGATCATTTCTATTGATGCCACCGCTAAGACGATTGTTGTCAAAGAAGAAAGAAGTGGAGCATCAAGAACGGTGAAGATCAGCGCTAAAGCTGTTTCTGAAATTAAAGTGGGCGACAGAGTAAGAATCAAACTTAAGCCAGGCACAGATGAATCGATGGGTGTTAGGGTTCTTAAAGATCATACAATTGAACCTGCTACAATCGAACCTACCTCAGCTGGGACAGTAGCCAAGAAATAATAGAAGCTAAGCAAAAACCCTTGTAACTGAAAAGTTACAAGGGTTTTTTATTATGCAAATAAACTCCCTCCTCTAACGATGAATCAATACAAATAAACCAATAAGTAAGATCCCCCCAGAGACAACCCTTTTAAAAAGAACTTCCGGAATTTTTCGAAAAGTCCACACCCCCACCTCCGTGCCTAAAAGAACACCCATTGACGCAATCACAATAAAGGGCCAAATACTTAAAATATCTTTCCATTGAGTAAAAAAATATACGGGCATCCGAGCCACATCTACCGCAAGGGCAATTCCTGTTGCTGTCGCTATAAATTCTTTTCCTTTAAGGTCAAATCCAAACAGCGCCGCAGAACGAATCCCTCCTTGATTACCGACGAGTCCTCCAAACACCCCCGATAACGCCCCCGCAATCCACGCCGAGGGACCTGTGAATCGCCATTGTCCCGACAATCCCGTTAAGCCCGAGAACCCCGCAAACACTAATAAAGATCCAAAAATAATGGTTAAAATAATATTCTGAAAAACATTATGAAATAACGCCCCAATAAGTCCTCCCACAGCGCTGGTGATTCCAAAACTTAGAAGAACGCGTTTATTAATATATTGTTTCCACGTCCAGAAACGCAAAGCTGTTCCTAAAAAATGAGCAATAGAAACTCCGGCAACGGCAACCCCAGTGCCAACCTTCAAAGCAAGAAACGGCGTCACCAAACTTCCAATTCCAAATCCAGAAATAGAAGCTACCGCCCCAGCTAAAACACTGACCCAAACCAAGGCAATATTGTAAACAATCAATGTGTTCTGCCTTTCATTTTCAAGACTACAACTTCATGATTCTTCTAAACTTAAAGTGATCGTCCTTGTGATTTTAAGAGGGCTTGATTGATGTCTGCCATAATATCATCCACATGCTCAATGCCAACCGACAGACGAATAAAATCAGGCGTAACACCACAGGCCCTCTGCTCTTTTTCTGTCAACTGAGAATGAGTCGTCGTCGATGGATGAATTGCCAAGGTCATGGTATCGCCAATATTTGCTAGGTGAGACACCATCTGAAGCGACTCGATAAACTTCTTACCCGCTTTAGCTCCCCCCTTAATTCCAAAGCCAATCATAGCTCCAGCTCCTTGGGATAAATATTTATCCGCCAGTTTCTTATAAGGGCTCTGCAGCAGTCCAGGATAATTAACCCAGCTAACTAACTTATGCTTGGATAAGAATTTAGCGACGGCCAGGGCATTCTCACAGTGCCTGGGCATACGCAGATGCAAGGTTTCCATTCCTTGGAGAAACATAAATGAATTAAACGGCGATACACATTGGCCCATCTGCCTTAACAGCGAGAAGCGGGCCTTGAGAATATAGGCCACATTACCCAGATGGGCGAACTCTTTAACGAAGTCCTTACCGTGAAAAGCTGGATCCTCACCGGCAATCAAAGGAAACTTACCATTCGTCCAATCAAATCGACCTGAGTCAACAATGACTCCACCGAGAGAAGAACCATGACCACCGATAAACTTCGTCGCTGAATGCACGACGATATCCGCCCCATATTCGAACGGACGAATAATATAAGGTGTCACCGTATTATCCAATATTAAAGGGATTCCATTCTTATGGGCGATCTCCGACACCTTCTTGATATCCAGCACATTGAGTTTCGGGTTCCCCACAGTCTCACCATAAACGGCCTTTGTCTTAGGCCCAATCGCGTCTCTTAAGGCTTGAATATCGTCGGAATCAACAAATTTAACGGTAATGCCCATGCGAGGAAAAATATTGCGGAAAAGCGCATACGTCCCCCCGTAAAGATTATCCATAGAGACAATCTCATCTCCATTTCTAGCGATATTCATGAGAGCAATGGAAATGGCTGATAACCCACTGGAAACCGCCAGCGCCCCCACCCCTCCTTCTAGGAGATTCACCCGCTTTTCAAACGCTGCCGTTGTGGGATTGACCAAACGCGTGTAGGTATTACCGAATTCCTTAAGAGCAAAGACATTCGCCGCATGCTCAGTGGATTTAAAATTGTACGACGCTGTTTGATAAATCGGCGTCACACGCGCACCCGTCGTAGGATCCGGCTCATGCCCGCCATGGATCATAAGCGATTCTAGTTTTAGTTGTGCATCCATCTTTGACATGCATTCTCCTTCTCGTTATGGTTTCAAACCACCAAATGGCCCCCAACTGAGTCCTTTAGCCCAAAAACGTTTAAGTTGAGAAATGACCTTGGAAGCTGGCATCCAAGACGACAAATCTGAAGGTGGTTCAAACCATTTCTCGCCATTAAGCTCAAACCCGCCCGTTAAAGGTGTCAAATTTGGCTCAGCGATGCTAGTTACTATATAAAATTCGACCTGGGGGTTCCAACTTTTAACCAACCGAAAATTATCAATACCATTTTTAGACCACGCTTGTCTAAGTTTTTGCAAATCATAGAGAGCACCAGATCCATAGCTATAACCCTGCCAAGAGCCATTCACTTCTCCAACAATAAATTCCCCCTCATATTTTCCACCAACCTCAACCGGAAAAATAAATCCCCCCGGCACCACAGCCGATGCAAGGTTATGAAGATCCGTCATTTTATCGATAATCTTTTTATCAATCCAGAAAGTTTGTATAGGTTTAGCCAATTTGACCGCCTCAATATTATCCCCCAGATTTACCTTCATACTTTCAGACTTCCAAGCTGCTCTAAGAAATGCCGGGAAATCTCTTTCTGCTGCCTTCTTGGCTAGTTCTAAACTATTCCCATCTTGGGCAAACACGCTAGGAGATAAAAAGAATAAAAATGCCACTGCCACAAACAATATACTTGAGAGTTTTTTCTTCATGGAAGCTCCTTTTAAACAAAACCTACTCTTTGAGTTTGGCCTCTATAAACTCCTTGGTTACCCCTGGATGGCGTTTTTCAACCAAAGAAAATAGGTATTCTGACAATCTTTCTACTGCCTTCTGATAATTAGCTTCATCTTCTGGCGAAAACGGTCTAGGCTTACTTTTAAACTCCTCAACAGCTTCAATTAATTTCCTTTGGAAATCTTGTCTGAAATTACAGATTTCATCAAATTTACCATCAAGTGCTAGTTGAATAAGTTCATTTTCTAATTCTTCTGGTACTGACATTGGCGACTCTTTCTTTTTGTTGTCACCATCATTCCGTCTTTGTAAGGAGTTGTCTTCTTTTTATTTTCTAGTTCTTCTTAATAGCTTCCATGGTATCTGAGGATCTAATAGTCAGAGCAAAAACGTCTGAAAATGGGCGGTCGCTTAACCAACTATCTGAGACGAGAATATCCTTAACAGCTTGTGTTGGTCTGGGATTAACAAAACTGATGTGGTACATAGTGCATTTATCACGCACAGGGTTCACTCCAACAACCTTACTCTTAACTCCCTCTTTAACCCAACCGACCGAAGGTAAATGAAACCAGTCCCAAAATACCGGCGCTGAAAGAATTTTGTACGTTCCATCCTGATAGACAAAGGTCACAGTCAAAACTGAGTAATAATAATTCTCCCCATATAGACGCAACAACGTATCATGCTCATAACTATTGCCATAATCGCCTGAAGCTAAAAAATGAATCTCATCAACCTTCATACCATGACGTATAGGAACAGAAAACATGTTGTTATTTCCAATATTAAGCCTTCCATAATCCTGCCAATCCTCTTCCCCTTTGACTAGAAAATCAACCCCATCATATGTCAAATACTTGCTCTGGAACTTATTGGCCCCTGCCCCAGTGGCACTAAAACTCTCCCTCGTATTTTTTGCTAAGAAATAAAGATTCCCTTGAGCCTCCCACTGCTGAGCCGCCCAAGAAACTGTCCCCCAGAAAAAGATCATAACGACTGTACACAATATTCGTTTCATAGAATTATTCCGTTTTAAACTCCGCCAAGACCATGTCTGACTCGCACAATCAACATTGACGAAAATCTTTCTGATCCTTGATAAGCTTCAATATTTTCTTGTGAAACCTTGGATAGCATTGAAACAAGATGGCATCAGGAGATTGTTTAGCCTCCTTGATCAGCTCAAGGCTCAAGATAATTAAATCTCCCGTCTCAATAAGATAATGCTTATCTTTATTATCATAGCGCTCTGTAATTTCATCGACGTGTGCTCTCATCATATCTAATAAAGCGTGGGCATGATCTTTATTTAAAAGTCGATTAAGCCGTCTTGAGTTACCGTGAATAACTTGAAGTTCTTTTTGAGTATGATGAGTTAAAGACTTCTTCATTGTCCCATTTAACCTATTGTTAACTGATCCCAATAAACCAACCTGCAAAGAATACCAGTAAACCTCCTACTACGACCTGAAATGCTGCCGATAGAAAAGGTGTGTCCATATACTTCCAGCGAATCAAAGAAATAATAGCTAATTCTATCACCACCACAACAATGGCAATCGTCGTTGCAAAATGAAAATCTTGAATAAGATAAGGCAAGGTATGGCCAAGACCACCTATGGTGGTCATCAACCCACAAACCACTCCTCGCAGCCAAGGGGCACCGCGTCCACTAAGCTTGCCATCGTCGGATAAAGCCTCTGCAAACCCCATGCTGATTCCAGATCCTATGGACGCCGCCAAACCAACCTTGAATGTTTCAGCGCTATGTGATGTTGCAAAAGCTGCAGCAAAAAGAGGTGCCAACGTCGATACGGAACCATCCATCAATCCCGCTAATCCTGGTTGAACAAAACGCAGCACAAACAATCGTCGTGCCGCCACCTGTTCACGATCAACCTCACCGGATGACTCATGCTCTAAGCTCACTTGAGCAGCAATGGCCTCATGTTTTCCTTCCTCAAAGGCAAGATCACCTAATAGCTTACGCATAGGGGCATTAGTCGTTCGTTGGGCTGCCGCCTCATAAAATCGTCTGGCTTCTAATTCCATCGACGCTGCCTCTTCTCTGGCTTTATCAGGACGAACCATTTTTACAAAGCCCAAAGGAGGGCGCTTAACAAATCCCTTAACATCCTGCCGGCGAATCAGAGGAATATGTTCACCAAAACGCTCACGATACAATTCAATCAGCCGACGACGATGACAGGTCTCTTCAGCAGACATCTTCATAAAAAGATCTGCCGTCGCCGGAAAATCTTTACGTAAAGCCTCGGCGAAATCACTCAAAATACGCCCATCCTCCTCCTCGGCTGAAATGGCCACAGCCAATAATTGAGCTTCTGTAAGATCACGAAAATACATAAGATTATCTCCCTTTTTAGAAGTTAATTTCCAAAACAAACGCCTAAATCACGAGCGTCCTTGATCAACAAATGATTCAGAGGAACAAGCCTTGACCCCTGAGCCACTTTAGATAATGGCACCTCGACAAAATCCTTACCCTTGACCCCCACCATACAACCAAACCTACCTTCCACCATCAAATCGACCGCCTTTGAACCTAATTGTGTCCCTAAAATTCTGTCAAAAGGAGACGGTGAACCGCCGCGTTGAAGATGCCCCATCACCACATTACGTGTTTCAATGCCCGTCAGTTTCTCTAACTCCTGTCCAATCACAAAACTAACTCCACCTAAACGAATAGGCTCTGAGCCATCCTTCACCATCCTTTGAATCACAACATCGCCTCCAATAGGTTTTGCCCCCTCAGCAACGACAACGATCGTCGATTTCTTCCCGCCTCTTTTGCGTTCCTTGATATGCCCGGCAATCTCTGACAAATGATAAGGGATCTCAGGAATAAGAATCACATCCCCGCCACCAGCCACGCCAGCATAAAGCGCAATCCAACCAGCTGATCGTCCCATCACTTCAAGAATCATAATCCTATGCTGGGATTCCGCCGTCGTATGAAGCCTGTCAATTCCTTCCGTCGCAATATGAACGGCCGTATCAAAACCAAAGGTGATATCCGTTCCTTTGACGTCATTATCAATTGTTTTGGGTATCCCAATAACGCGTATGCCTTGTTGAAATAAATGATACGACGTATCTAACGTCCCGTCTCCACCGATGCAAACCAAGCAATCAATTTTTAACTTGCTCAAATTTTTAATGACCGTTGAAGAAAGATCCTGATAGGTCGTATTAGTCCCCCGTGTGACAGGATATTTATAAGGATTAGCCCTGTTGGTCGTCCCTAGGATGGTTCCACCCAGAGTCAATATCCCCGATACATTTTGATCGGTGAGCTTTCGATGACGATTATGGACTAGCCCATCAAAACCATCTTCAATACCAATCACCTCATACCCGTATCGATGAATAGCTTTTCTAGTCACCGCCCGGATAACAGCATTCAACCCAGGACAATCTCCCCCACTCGTTAATATCCCCACTCTTTTTATTGTCTTCATATCAACCCCTATGTGTTAATCCTAACAACTGGCGATCAGAAATTAAAACCACTTAAAATGCTTCTTAGAAACCCTATCCGTATTCCACAACCCACGATGATTCTCCTTAGCCTCTTTATAAAGCTGACGGAACAAAGACGAATATTTAACATCAGGCTTAATCGTATAAGGATAAGCATATCCCGCTTTCACAATCTCAGCGTTAACGAACTGATGGTTGGTTAAGAATACATACGCTAAGATCCGATGGTACTTGTCATATTTGAGTCTATCAAACTCCAAATAAATCTTCTTCCCCTCGACTAACTGCTTGGTAAATTGATAGGACTTACGCCCCATCTCTAGCTCCTGTGACACAGTTAAATGTCGTTCTCTAAGATCGCGCGTGAGCTTGGCATTGCTTTCCATTTCTGGAGCATCAATGCCGATCAAACGAACATGCGTCCCATTATCAAGCTTGATTGTGTCTCCGTCAAGAACCCGAGATACGCGATGCCATCGTCCCATGTCCTTCTGAGCTTGACAAAAAGAAGACGTAAAGACACTTGTGATCAAAACAAATGCGAAACACAAAGAATTCAGGAGATTTTTCATAAATACTGAGTCGAACGAAGATGTCTCTCTAGATGAAAGACAAGGAAATGATTAAGCACATACTTCAATTCTTTTTTAATAGGATCAGATACCGTCAGACGTAAAACCTGAGGCCAGGGTGTATCTTCAATATGAAGAATAGACGCCACCGTTCCCTTGGTAATCGGGATCAAACTCGACTGGGGCACCTTGCAGGATGTACAGACCAAGCCACCTAACGGCAAACTAAATTTCGCCTGCCCCATAATCTTTCGCTCACAACGCACACAGGAATCCAGATGAGGACGAAAACCAGACAACAGAAGAATCTTAATTTGAAAAACATGAACAAGCTTATTGATATCCTTGACCGTCTGAAGACTCTCTAGATAATTCTGCATCAACTCATAGATCTGAAGATTCTCCTCTTCAGAAACAACCAGCGCATCTAAAAGTTCTGACGCATAACTAGCCGCCGTCATCCTCTTTAAATCCAGACGCAGACCATGATAAAACGTCTTCATATCACATTCACTAACCAAATGAATATCACTGTTACGGTATTGATAATAGACAATATCGTTAACGGAAAAACGATCCAAGCTGCTGCCAAACTTGCCTGGCGTCTTACGAATCCCTTTAAGAACCCCCTTCACCTTGCCAAAGTCCTTCGTCAAGAACGTCGCAATGCGACTGGTCTCACGGAAATCAAAGCTCTTAAGGACTATGCCTTCAGTCTTAGCAATCATAAACTGAGTTTTCCAGATTCTACAATTTCAGCAGCTCGTGTTAATTCTTCAAGAACAGAAATAAAGTCTTCGATGTTAAGATTAGTCCAAAAAATAGAACTACCAAGAAAGGCAGAGGGCCGACCATATATTCTGTCTCCATTTAAATATGTTTCTTCGGTTACTTTTGGATAATCTAACATTAATAATGGTTGTTTCGACAAAGAAATGCGCGGACGAATCCAGAAAAATGGCGCAGCGGATTTACCAATTGGTGATACATTTAAACCAATCTCTCTCCCCTTGTAAGAACCACTTACAGTAAAGGTGATATCCCACCTAAACCCTACCTCAGATTTTAAATATTGTGCAAAGGTTTCGCAGTTACTCTTTACGATACTCCAAGCTTTTACAATTAAAGAAATAATATACAAAAAACATACTAAACAGAGGAGTAAAGCAACGAGTACTGTCGGTTGAGCGTTCATATAACCCAATTATCCCAAATTTCCGCCTTAATTAAAATCCTTTTATGTTATAATTTCCATCGATGTACAAAGACTTCTACTCCCTTACAGAAAACCCTTTTAATATTACCTCTGATCCGGCTTTCTTCTTTCCCAGCAAACGCCATGAGGAGGCTTTTAATCATCTCTCCTATGGGATTCATTCCCGTAAAGGTATTATCGTCGTGACGGGTGAAATTGGAACCGGCAAGACTACTCTGTGTCGTATGCTCTTAAATCATCTGGGCGATAAAGTTAAATCCGCCCTGATTCTCAACCCCAGCTTCTCGGATATTCAGCTGCTTCAAATGATTGCTAATGATCTTGGAATTCACTACCAAAAAAAAAGTAAGTTGGACTTAGTCGGTGCCATTGCCCTATTTCTCGTTGAACAATCCTCCAAAGGTCTCAACGTGGCTGTCATCATTGACGAATGCCAAAATCTCAATGTCCGCCAGTTAGAACAGATCCGACTCCTGTCTAATTTAGAAACAGAAAAAGAAAAACTGCTCCAAATTATCTTGGTCGGACAACCAGAACTCAACGAAAAGCTGCAGGAACACAGCCTTCGCCAACTTAATCAGCGTGTGACCGTCCGTTACCATATGCTTCCTTTAGATAAGAATGAAATCAGAAACTATATTGAACACCGTCTTAAAACCGCTCAAGCTAATCCAGCCCTGAAGTTTACCAATCAAGCCATTGAGGCAATCTTTGCCTATTCTCAGGGAACTCCTCGCGTCATCAATATTCTCTGTGACCGTGCTTTGCTCTGCGGTTTTGTCCATGAAACTATGATCATAGACGATGGTATTATTCAGGAATGCATTAAAGAAATTCAAGGTCCTAAGGAGACGAAATACAATTATGAGTATCATTCATGACGCGTTAAAGAAGGTTCAGAAATCCATGCAGGACAACACCTCACCTGCCACTCCTTTGCCTTCTCAAGAAGATGTCGTGGAAGTTCTGCCTTCTTCATCAAGGACAGCGACAAGAAATCCCACGTCTCTCTGGCTGTTGGTTGTTATTGCTTTAATGATGGCAACGCTACTTGGAGGATATTATTTCTTGAAGAATCAAAAAACAAATGACCAACTACCTATAAAACTTCCTATCAATCTTCCGTTGAAGGTAGCACAGAAACCGCCTATCCCTAATGTTCAAACAGCAATTCCATCCGTACCCTCCTCGACTACTCCCCAGACAACATCTACACCGACAGAAACTCCAACGTTCACCATTCAGGGAATTATGTCCAACAACAATCATAACGTTGCCCTCATCAATAATAATATTTATGAAGAAGGTAGTGTGATTAACGGACAAAAGATTGTAAAAATTGCTTTAGATGCGATCACCCTGCAGCACGCCGACGGTACAGAAGAAATACTGCCGACTAAAAAGTAGATTGAACTGCGGAATTAATTGTTTCCAGCGGAATATTCTCAACGACCTTGACCTGACCGATCTTCGTCGATAAAACAAACCGATTTCTCCCTGCCACAAATTTCTTATCATGGAGCATTAAATTCATAATACTTGATATTTTAATCCTGACCGTCTTCTCAGGTAACCCAACCGCCGTGATTAAGTCGTTGATTCGTTGTTCGTCCTTCTCGGATAAAAGCCCCTGAGACACAGCAATACGCCCTGCCACACGCATCCCTAACCCCACCGCTTCCCCATGATGGTATCTGAAGTTGCCAGCAGCCTCAATGGCATGTCCCGCCGTATGACCATAATTCAAAATGGTGCGAATACCCTTTGTTTCCTTTTCATCAGCCGCCACCACATCCGCCTTAATCTGAGCACAGCATCGGACCATAAAGATTAACGACTTGCTGTCATGTTTAAAAATCTTCTTATAGTTATCCTCTAAGAAACGAAACAACACAGGATCCTTAATAACTCCATACTTAATAGCTTCTGCCAGACCATTGCAAACCTGACGATCACTTAATGTTGAAAGAACCTTGGTATCAGCAATCACCGCCTTGGGCTGATAAAAAGCACCCACAAGATTCTTACCGTATTTCAAATCAATCGCTGTTTTACCGCCGATGGAAGAATCAATCTGCGCCAGAAGTGTCGTCGGTACCTGAATATAAGGAATGCCTCTTTTATAAATAGCAGCAACAAATCCAGCCAGATCTCCCACAACACCTCCACCTAAGGCGATCACAAAGAGATTGCGATTCACGTCATAAGCAGCAATACTTTCAATCAAACGTAACGCGCAGGAAGCTGACTTACTTTGCTCTCCTTCTGGCACATTAAACACCTTCACCGAATAGCCAACTTTCTTTAAGGCGGCAGATAACTTATTCCCATATAGCTTTTCAATCATCGGATGTGAAATAATCACCGCGTCTTTACCTAAAGAAAGACCTTTGAGATGACGAGGCATATCTTTCAAGATATCGTGCCCGATCACAATAGGATATGCATTTTCTTTTAAATTTAATTTAATGGTGGTTGTCATATTTCAATTCCTAAGAAATTCCCCAATAACGACATCAGAGGGTATAAAAACTTTAACATACCTAATTGGATCAAAACAACGACGATGATCATCCCAAATGGTTCTAAACGACTATATTGATACGCGAGTGGCCTAGGCAGGATGCCCATCACAATTCGTGAACCATCTAAAGGAGGAATCGGCATCATATTAAACACACATAGAGCAATATTAAAAATGATGGCCCATTGCCAGACATTAGACAAGCCAGAAAAAATCCCAAACTTATAAATCAATATATAAAGAAATGCTAAGGCGACATTAGTGAGCGGACCGGCAATAGCCACGAGAATTAAACCTAGTCGAATATTGTTCAGTTTACTAAAATTCACAGGGACGGGTTTCGCCCAACCAAAAAACATTAAAGACTTAGTAAGCCCCAGATAATGGATTAAGAACAATCCACCAGGAACAACGATGCTTCCAATCGGATCAATATGCTTAATAGGATTAAGCGTCAAACGTCCGGCATTCTTAGCTGTTGTATCTCCCATCCAATAAGCGACGATGCCATGTGCACATTCATGCAGAACAATGGCCGGAATAACCGCTAAAACTAACATCAAAATAATATCTACTATCATCATAGAAGAAGTGAAATACTGATTACGCGAAGAATGGGGTAATTATATGGATGACTCGAATCCGATTTAACAAATCCTTTAATCAGGACCGTCGCTCCTTTAAAGCGATCTAAGGAAGGAACACTTTGAACATAATAAACAATCTTACCATCAACGTTGAGCTCATAACGCATATCTGCCTTAGGCTCAACTATCTGTTTTAAGCGTCCTTTGATTTCGATGGTTGCTAAAGATTTATTATTCGTCTCCTCTAAATGAAGGGACTTTCTAATAATAGAAGAATCCACCGTCGATGATTTCACCGAAAGAAAATCCTGCCGAACCCATCCCATTGCCGACGCTGGCGGCTCAATCTGCCACCAACCATTAATTTGAGCAATCAGTCTAAGTAAGGTTCCCTTCTTAATCATTCCTAAGCTTGTTGATTCACTGTTAGGTGCCGCACGAACATTCACCTTGTCGCCAATTAATTCTCCAACCAAGTTCTGATTAATCTTAAGATAATCCGCACGAATATACGCTTTAGCTGTAATAGGTAATTGCACCTTATACCAATCAAAACTTTTTCCTAAAACAATGAGTTCTGCTCCCCGATTTAATTTATCGAGTTTTTCAAAATTGGTATTGGCACCGGCACGGATATTCACAGACTCTTTACTGACTTGGGCTTGAAAAGGAAAATGCTCATCCGCATATCCTAAGGCAGCTAGGCCTATTATAAGGAAAACGAATGAGCAAATTCGAAGAGATTTCATGAAGAAAGAAACCAAACTACTTCTTAGCAGCAGGTTTTGCGGCACCAGCAGCAGCCGGTTTTGCAGCACCAGCGGCAGGTTTCGCAGCGGCGGCACCTGCTGCAGGAGCAGCAGCATCATCGCCTTCAGCCTTAACCTTCTTTTTAGCTTTAACACGAACGATTTTGGTTTTAGGAAGCCCCGTCACATCGCTTTCCTGTTTCCAAAGACCTTTTTTCATCAATTCCTTGATACGTTCAATACGTGTTTGCACCGAACGCTGAGTAGAGCTGGCTTTGTCGATCTTGAGTGATGAATGTAATGACATTTAAAATCTCCTTACTTGACTACCTTGATATTTCGCTTGAATTCTTTTAAAGAAGGAATCTGCTTGAGTTTGAGCTCCGAACTGCCCCACACAAACAAGATAAAAATCCTTTGATTTCACAATAAATGAAGGATATCCCTTTGCTTTTAATCCAAGCGCCTCTTGTTTAGCATAATTTTCATTTTTATAGGTAGCAACCTGAACAGTCCATTTGTTAGTGGAAACAGCCGTAGTCGCTGTTGTCGACACTGTTCTTGCCATGACTGGTTTAGCGACTACGTTCGTTGAATGAGCTAAAGCGACTGTACGAAGGACGGTTCCATTAGTATTAGTTCTTGAAACAACCTTCGTCCCTACAGTAGGTTTAACTTGAGGAACTATTGACGCTGCTACCGGAGGAACAGCTAACCTACGACCACCTACGTTCCAAGCTGAAGCGACCTTCTCATCCAGTGATTGAGCCACCAAACTTCTGCCCCGTTCAACCCCTAAAGAAAACGAAAAAAGCGCAATCATTATAGCTAAAATCAGCAAAATGACAAGACTTTCTGTCGATAGGGTTAAACTGGCTAAAAGAAACTTGGGTTTATTGATATCTTCTAAAGTTGCGGAGTTTGCTGGAAAAAGTTCGAATTGGGGTTCTTTGTAATTGATATTCATTGATTAAGTCCAGAAAGAATGGTTATGATTGTATGTATAATGACGTTTACCTAACTTATGTAAGTCATTATAGATCTAGCCCTTAAGCAATGACAAGATATTTCTAAAGTTTTTCTGACGAGAAAGTTTAAGAAAAACGTCGACGATCTTAGGATCAAACTGAGTCCCACTTTTTGCCTTAAGCTCGACGATCGCTTCATCAACCGTTAACGCCTTACGATAGGGTCTTATCTGCATCATCGCCTCAAATGCGTCGACGACAGCAATGATACGAGCCCCCAGAGGAATCTGCTCTTTCTTCAACCCCGACGGATAACCACTGCCATCATAGTGTTCATGATGATGCATAATAATAGGCAAAATGGGTTTTAAAAAACCAACGGGTTTAATTAAATTAACACTTTGCGTCGAGTGCCCTCGGATAATTTTTTGTTCCTGAGGGGTTAGCTCCTCGTGCTTGGCTAAGATTGAAATCGGAACATCGATAATACCAATATCATGCAGCAACGACGCATACTCCAAAGAACGAATTCCATCGTCGCTGATATTTAACTGAGTCGACAAAATGCGAACAATCTTCATATAAGCAGGTGTGTGTGTTAACGAATGCCCCTGTTTGCTAATCAGATTACCAATCGATTTAATGCTCCCTAAAATAATTTGTTCCTGCTGCTGACTAAACTGTAAATTCTTAATGGCCGTTACTACTTGTTCGGCAAAAACAGAAAGCAGCTGACGATCAAACTCTTCAAAAGCATCATCCTTCTCATCACGATGAATAAAAATCGCCCCAATGTAATCGTCGGTGATTAATGGCAAACCAATAGTAAAATCTTCAATAACAGAAGCCCCTTTAGTAACGCTCACCACTTGAGACGAGATGTTCTTTAATTCGCTCGGCTTCTGACGCAGAATGTTAATCTGATTATCAAAACTGGCCACCATACACACATTCTTCTTAATGGGATCAATTAAATAAACACTGGCGGATGAGGCATGAATAAACTGACACAACAGACGGGTTAAACGCAGGGTCAATTCCCCCACACTATAGGTAGAATTAACCAGACGATACACCATATGCACGGCGGATAAAACAAGACGATAGCGTTTAGAAGCTTGTACGGTTGTCATACTTTTTGATAAGGATCAAATAATCGTTTATGCTCATCGAGGGCAAAACGATCTGTCATAGATGCTATGTAATTTCCAATAAGCTCATGTTTCTGAGCGTCCGTAAACTTCACCTGACGAGGATAGATGGTATAAGGCAATTGCTTGGGGTTCTTAATATAAACATCAAACAAATCTTTAACAATACGACGAGCCTTGGTTGTCATCCTCTCCACCCGCCAATGATGATACAACTTCTCATTAAGCATATTCTGCAGAGCATCTCTCTCGAGCGCCATCTGAGTCGAAAATCCGACAACAGATTCTTTATGAAGTTTAACCTCATGAGATGATTTGAATGCCAGTTTCTTTAACCTCTCATCCGTCGATGTCAAAAGGTCCTTCACCTGCATATCAATCAATTCTTTAACAATTTGATACTTAAAGATCTGCGGTTGTGCACGCTTCGCATCCACCCCAATCTTCTTAACAGCCTTCTGCCACAGGGAACTCTCCATCAAATCTTCTTCATTAATACACCCAGAGGTTATCCCGTCGTCGATATCATGATTTAAATAGGCCAATGAATCAGCAATATCAACCACCTGAGCTTCCAGCCCAGGTCCTTCTTTAAATTTACGATAAACAGCGCCACCGGGAGTATCATAGATGGTTTCGTGTTTAAGAATACCGACTAAAACTTCGCGGGTTAAATTTAACCCATTAAAGTTAGGATACTTTTTCTCAAATTGGGTGACAATTTCAAAACTACGAAGATTATGATTAAACCCCTTACCACTTCCCTTGCTGACAATTTCATCCAACGCTTCTTCTCCGGCATGCCCGAATGGGGGATGACCTAAATCATGAGCCAGGGCAATTGCTTCAATTAAATCCTCATTCAGACGAAGATTACGTCCGATGGTACGCGCCAACTGGGCAACTTCAATCGTGTGAGTCAAACGAGTGCGATAGTAATCCCCTTCGAAAATAACAAAAACCTGTGTCTTATATTCAAGTTTACGAAAAGCTTCCGAATGAACCACCCGGTCGCGGTCGCGCTGATAACAGGTTCGCCCGTCATGCTGAGGCTCATCATGCTCACGCCCCGCCGAATCCTTGCTTTTCATAGCGTAGACGGCCAGGATCTTATCTTCTAATTCTTCTAAGTCTTTTCTTGTTCTCATCGGTCAATAGAGTATAGACAACTTTTAATGATTGGGAAATAACTTTTGTGGCACCAACGACAGGCATAAAATTATGGTCCCCCTTCCAGCGAGGAACCACATGCATATGAATATGTTTAGGAATTCCCGCGCCGGCAATACGGCCCAGATTAAACCCTATATTAAAACCATGGGGTTTCAACGCCTTCTGCAAGAGATCCTTGGTCTTTAATAACAACTCCATCATTTCTTTTAATTCATCCGGCGTCAATTTACTAATATCCGCCACATGACGATTGGGCAAAATTAAACAATGGCCATTACTATAAGGGAAAATATTCAAGACAGCAAAAGCAAGTGGACTACGCAAGAAAACATAATTCTTAGCATCATTCTTATCCTTAAAGATAGGACAAAAAACGCACCCCTTGGACTTCTGACCGATTTTAGTAATATACGCTTCGCGCCAAGGCGCCCAAAGTGTTCGCATAGGGGGGTATTTTAACAGAGAATGACCTGTTGACTAGAACTTTTGAAGGAAGCTTCCTAAATCTTCTAATTTTTGCATATCGACAATAACAGGTTCAAATCCTTTAGCTTTTTGAAATTCTTCTAACATCGCCTTATCCATATGCCATGACATTTCTTCTCCTGAATTTTTAACATCAAGAAATTCTTCTGAAGTCAGATCAATACCACCTGTTTCTGATTGACCTGACATTGCTTTATCTTCAACCTGCCAAGTCTCTCCAATCGGATTCTTCGACGCCCGCATTTCTCCTTTTAATCTTTTTATAGCATTTATTTTAACCCTGTTTAAAGCTGGTTCATCCTTTAGGAATTCGCCCTCTGGATTTCTGATATCTCGAACCTTAAGCTCATCAAGAATTTCTTGTTTTGTAGCCTTGCATGGCTCACCAATACCGTTTGACATTTTCAAAATTTTCCATTCCAGTTTGGATAAATGCCCTATCCTTTTCTTAAGCTCCTCTACAGGGATCCCTACATCTTTAGAAAGCCAAGATATGCCATTCGGAGTTTTCCTCAAGAATTCAACTAAGTTCGCTCTCAATTTATTAAGATACGTCTCTCCATAAGGTTGGTCTTTCTTAACGGAAGATCTAAATCCCTTTTTGAACATTTCCTCACTTATTTCCGTATGATTTGCGGCAGGTTTACGACCAATTCCATAATATAATTTGAGTAACTCTATTTGATAATCTAATAACATATTCCATCGCTCTGTCGTCATTTTCCCTCCTATATCCTTATTCAAACGATCCAATCCGTCCCCTTCCTCTTTTTTCCATCCTGTTCTTAGCTGTCTTCTGGATTTCAAAGGAGGTCCATCTTGATACTGACCAATTTCAGATTGAATCCCTAACAGTAAATAAAGTCTTAGAAAATTTTCTGCCTTAACTTTATAACGAGTAATCCATTTTCGAGAGTAGGCCTTCCCTGTGACTGGCGAGGTATACCCTAATGTTTCCAAATAAGCAGCAACATCCTCATTCTCCGTAATTCTATGCTTACCAATTCCATAAATCATTTGAAGAACTTCACGAAGAATCTCAGGAATCTGCTGTAGCTTATCATCCGTAATAAGTTCAACATCTAGGTCTATTTTCTGAGCCAATCTTTGACGACCGCTGATTCTCTGTCTTAATATAACAAATGCATATTCCCTAGCTTTTCTAACGGATGATACATCGTTATACGAATATCCTTCCGCCTTCATATTTGTAAGAACTTCTGCCGCATTAGAAGCTTTCTTAACGTCTATCCCATAATAATACTGCACAGCCCTCCAGAATCTTAATGGCAAGGTATGAATTAAATCGGAAGTTATGCTTTTAACATCCATTTCTAAATCCCTAGCCAGGTCTTTAAGACCTTCGCTTTCTAAAATAATATGGTTGACATGAATCCGGTCTTCTGTTTTTGAAACATTCTTCCTAAAAAGATCTGTTAAAGGAACTCCTGATAATTCAGCTAGCCTGTAGAGTTGATTATAGGTGGGAAATCTCTTCTCCTTTTCTAATTCATTAATGAAGACATCCTTAACCTTTAATTCATTAGCAAGATCTTCATCTGTCATTAGTAAATTCTTCTTTATTTTCTTAATTATTTCCCCAAAGCCGGATTCAGGTTTTAAAATAAAATCCGAATCAACAGGTTTATTGTATTGCAAGCCCTCCAATATCTTTTTTATCCTATTGCTAACAGAAGCTTCCGATAAATGAATTTCCTGAGCTATTTCAATCATAGGTTTATTTTGATAAAAATATTGATGGATTATAAAAAACGCTGCTGGAGAAAGAAGCTTTAATTTATCTTCCACATCCATTTGAATTTGAACCTTCTCTTCCAGATTATCGCTTGCCGGAATGTAATTCACTTCAGACTGTCCATCTTTATCAACCTCAAAATTTCTTGCAGTTTCTTTCTTATATTTAGTTTTTGTTTCATGAATAACACTATCTTTAATCATTTCATCTTTTGCTCTAAAAAGACCTCGCACGCGAACAAACGCCTCTAAGGAACTCGTAGCCTTTTCTTCAGAATATTCTGTCAAAGCCTTTGCCACCCCCCAACCAGCATAAGACTCTAAAGATTCAGTATCCTTGACCCAGGGATAACTATTCCTTAATTTTTTTAAAATAAAATCTCTTACACGAATAGTATCTTCTGGTGACAGCTCAGCAGAAGACATCTTTATATCCACTACAATTCGTATCGCATCTGAACCTTTAACAGGAAGAACTTGTGTGTACTCCATCACAGGATGAGTCGTCATAGCTAAATCCAATAATTGCACTCCTCCAGAGAAATATTTTCTCGGCATTGGCTGTTGAGTCACCGGGTCGGGTTCTTCCTTGATGTAGTTGTAGACACCTTT
>JADFYF010000169.1 GCA_015233165.1 Candidatus Omnitrophota bacterium | reverse complement strand
ATGCTTTTATATCTTAACAAAAAATATAGAATCTCTAAAAAGGATTGATTGTTTTATGACAAACACCAACAGCTTTTCCGCCTTAAAAATTCGAGACATTCAACTATTTATAGGTTCGACCGCCTGTTTTACCTTGGGCAGCCGTGCCCTGGCCGTGGTGATTGGTTTTCAAATCTATCAGATCACCCACAATGCGCTATCCTTAGGCTGGTTAGGACTGGTGGAAGCCATCCCTGCCCTGTCCCTGGTCCTTTTTGGAGGATGGGTGGCGGATCATTACAATCGCCGTCGCATTCTTCTCATCACCCGCATGGCCTCTTTAATCTGCGCTATTGTTCTGACGACACTCTCCTTGGGGCATCAGGCTAATCTCCTGGGACTTTACAGCGTCATCTTCTTAGCAGGTATTGCCCGGGGATTTTCAGATCCTGCCAGCAGTGCCTTTGAAGCTCAGCTTGTTCCCAAAAACCTTACCGTCAACGCGTCCTCGTGGATTTCCAGTTTCTGGATCTCCTGCTCCGTGATCGGACCTGCTGTTATTGGGTTTGTCTTTGATGCCAAAGGAGCTGCCGGATGCTACGTGCTCATTGCAACCTGGTTTCTTTTGTCCTGGATCTGCATGCTCTTGATTGGCCCTAAACCTCAAGTCGTTCTTGATCGCAGCGAACCTATTACCAAGAGCATTGCCTTAGGATGGAAATTTGTATTTAGTAACCAAGCCCTGATAGGCGCCATGGCGCTTGATCTGTTCGCCGTCCTATTCGGCGGAATGATCGCCCTGCTTCCTGTCTTTGCTTTAGATATCCTTCATGTCGGCGCCAAAGGATTAGGATTCTTAAATGCAGCGCCCGCCTTAGGCTCTCTTATCATCATGCTTTATGCCACCAAACACCCTCCTATTGAACATGCGGGCCGTAACCTGCTGTTGTCAGTCGCAGGCTTTGGGGTGAGCATTCTCCTCTTTGCCTTCTCAACGAATTTCTATCTCTCTTTGTTTGCTCTATTGTTAACAGGAGTCTTCGATGGTGTCAGCATGGTCATCCGACGATCAATGATTAGGCTCCTGTCTCCAGACGAGATGCGTGGACGAATTTCGTCGGTAGGTTGGATCTTCATCTGTTCTTCCAATGAATTAGGCGCCTTTGAAAGCGGGATGGTCGCTAGCTTAATTGGTGCGGTGGCTTGCGTATGGGTGGGGGGACTTGTAACACTAGGGGTCGTCGCTGCTGCCGCTGTTCTGGCTCCGCAACTCAGACAACTGAAGTTCGATCCTAAGAACTTAGACGTTCGACCTGCCACTGATCATTCACCCAAAGACCAATAATTTCATAAGCAGGCCAATACGTTTTAAGACGTTCGACAGATTCAGCGATATGCTTGTGATGCAGGTTTCGATCAACAGGATTACCACGGCAATCATGATGACCCACGACAAAAATACGAGTCGCTTTATTAATATTAATCGAGACTTCGATACTACGGATAATCTCGCCGATATACCGTTCCTTAGCTAAAACACCATCGATACCGGCTTCCGTAATGACATCCACAAAATCCGTCTGATAATGCGCTTTAATCCAATTGAGAACAGGAAGCTGAACACGTCCATCCATACAGTTTAAGCAGGTCGATCTTGTTTCCAAAACATTTCCTCCATCCTCTTAAACTTGTCATTTAACGTTCAATCAACACCTTACTCTTATCCAAACGAACTTTTTTAAGCACCGCGTAGGAATCATCCGAAGCCCTATACCCGATAGGACACATCACCACCGACTCAAGACCTTGCGCTTCAAGCCCCAGGATTTCATCCACCTTCTTAGGAATAAACCCTTCCATGGGACAGGCGTCAATCTTCTTTTGCGCGCAAGCACTCAAAAGCATTCCTAAAGCAATATAAACCTGTCGCTTCATCCAGTTAGAAATTTCTTCTGGACTTTTGGCTTTGATGGATCCTAACATCTTCTGCTCATAACCCGCTAAAGATTCCGGAGAAACCTTCCAGGTTTCAGCAATTGTATTAATAAATTTCTTAACAACATCCCTATCCATCGTCTTTAACGAACACAAAACGATCAAATCGGAAGCATCCGTCACCTGCGGCTGATCCCAAGAATTCTTTCTAATTTCCTGACGCAACGCTTCATTCTTCACGACAATAAACTTCCACGGCTGAAGACCAAAGGAAGATGGTGATAAGCGAAGAACCTCTAAAAGATCCTCTAAATCTTGCTTAGAAACCTTCTTTGAATAATCAAACTTCTTGGTCGCGTAACGCCAATTTAAATCATTGATCATAAACTCTCCTTCTTAGAAAAATGTGAAGTAAACACAATCAACTCGCCCTGAAATATTATTCTCGTCTCCGTATAAGGAATATATCTAGGAGCATGAAACTGTTCCACATAAGCAACTCTGTCATGATGCCCACGACCTTCAAAAATGACAGGCTCATAACTGACCCCAC
>JADFYF010000168.1 GCA_015233165.1 Candidatus Omnitrophota bacterium | reverse complement strand
AACCGGATTTAATTATCACAGACTTAAAAATGAAACCTAAAAGCGGATTTCAATTAGCCGATGAATTGCATAATTCTTTTCAGACGAAAGCCATTCCCATTATTGCCATTACAGGTTTTTTTACTGAGAAAGAACATATGTTGATGATGAAGATGTTTGGTATGAAGCACGCTATTTTGAAGCCTTTTAATCCATCAGATTTGATTGCGAAGATTGAATCTGTATTAAAAGAGACCAAGAATCAATCCTCACCTGTGACAGAAGAAGGTCAGGCATAAACAGGCCTTGGAAGGGGGACGTATGAAAATCTTTGATAATTTTTACCATCAGTTTATGAAGAAGAGTGAGAATACAGAAGGTGTTTCAGGACAAGACGGGTCTGCTGTGGTTTTAGAAGATATTTATTTTGAAGTTGAAGATTTATTGTGCTTTGAAAGGGCTATCCGTTTTTGTTATGCGTCCTTAGAAATGATGATTCATAATCGAAGCATTCGTCATCAATGCCAGAACTTCGCTAAGTGGTCTCTGACGAATGAAGGTGAATTAGAAGGGATTTTGGCGGAGTCTTTTTCTGACGATATTAAGATCAAGAAAGAATACCAGCCGTACACCTTACCTAACGAAGATTTGAATGTAGAGGCCGTGTTGAGTCTGGGATTAGTATTATCCGAATATAGGCTAAGTATTTATCAGGAGATGCGTAAACACTTGCCTACCAAGAATCGCATTTTGTTAAATCATATCATTTCTCATATCGAAGAAGAAATTAAGTTCTTTAACAGAGAAAAGGAATTTTTACAGGTAGAAGGTATTTTGTATAGCTTAAATTAAAATCAGTCCTCGTCTAAAATAATTATATTTGTCATTCCTATTCCCTCGCCCACGTATAAAATGGTGTTAATTATTTATTGAAATTTCTTACTAAAGAAAGGTTAGCCGATGAATCTTTTCGTGCGTAAACCCATTAGTCGTATTGTGGATGAATCACAAGACGGAGAACATTCGCTGAAAAAGACACTTGGTCCCAAGAGTTTAATTGCCCTAGGTATCGGGGCTATTATTGGGGCGGGGTTATTTTCGTTAACGGGGATTGCGGCGGCGGAAAATGCGGGACCTGCGGTGACGATTTCTTTTATGGTGGCGGCTGTTGGTTGCGCGTTTGCGGGGATGTGTTACAGCGAATTAGCGTCGATGATTCCTGTGGCCGGAAGCGCGTATACGTATACTTATGCCACCATGGGAGAGTTTATTGCCTGGATTATCGGGTGGGATCTTGTTTTGGAATATGCGGTGGCCTCCGCGGTGGTTGCTGTCAGCTGGTCGAGATATGTGCTTTCCTTTTTAGGAGATTTTGGTATTCATTTGCCTCATCCATTGACCAGTTGCCCTTTTGATCCTGTGCCCGGCATCATTAATGTTCCTGCCGTGATTATTATTATCGGTATTTCACTGTTGTTAATTGCGGGGATTAAGGAATCCGCCAATGTCAATGCGGTTATTGTGGTCATTAAGATGGCCGTTGTTCTGACCTTTATCTGCGTGGGATTGCATTATATTAAGATGTCGAATTATCATCCTTTTATTCCGCCGAATACGGGAACCTTTGGTGAGTTTGGGATGAGCGGGGTGATGAGGGCGGCCGGAATTATCTTTTTTGCCTATATTGGTTTTGATTCGGTGTCAACGGCAGCTCAGGAATCTCGAAAGCCTTCCAGAGACATTCCGATAGGGATTCTAGGGTCCCTGGCTATCTGCACGGTGTTGTATCTGGCGTTCTCCTTTGTGTTAACGGGGATGGTCAATTACAAGGATATGAGAGGGGATGCTGCCCCTGTAGCAACAGCTATTAATTTAACACCCTATCCGTGGCTTCAGATGCTGATTAAATTTGGAATTATCGGCGGGTTTACTTCTGTAATCTTGGTCATGCTTCTGGGGCAGTCGCGCGTGTTTTATTCGATGTCCCGAGACGGGCTCTTGCCGAAAGTCTTCTCGGATATTCATCCTAAGTTTAAAACGCCCTGGAAATCCAATCTGCTGATCATGGTGTTGGTGGGATTGTGTGCGGGGCTGTTGCCAATTTCTCAGCTAGGACACATGACCTCAATTGGAACCCTCATGGCGTTTATTATTGTCTGTGCCGGTGTGATTGTTCTTCGCGCTACAAAACCTAATGTTCCTCGCCCGTACCGCTCGCCTTTTGTGCCGCTGTTTCCCATCCTGGGGATTCTGGTCTGTTTCTCGATGATGTATTCGCTCAATAGAGAAACATGGCTGCGTTTAGTGGTATGGCTTGCCATCGGACTGGTGGTGTATTTCACCTACAGCCGTCATCACAGTCGATTAAATCAAAAATAGAAATTAGGATTTAAGAAGCTTCAGTTTAAGGGAGGCAGGTTATTGTTGTATCGGGTTGTCCGATATAGGAGGGGCCTTTTGTGCATTTCTTCGGATCCTTATAAATACA
>JADFYF010000167.1 GCA_015233165.1 Candidatus Omnitrophota bacterium | reverse complement strand
CAATAATAAACAAGACATTGGTTTCTTAGGAACGATCGAAGGGGTTCAAAGAGCCAATGTGGCAACTTCCAGAGCTAAAGAAAAGCTGATTATGGTAGGTGATTTTTCCAAAACATTAGGAAGACCCAATTCGGTCTATCTTAAGATTGCGGACATTGTCAGAAACAAAGGCTGGTATGAAAAGAAGCAAGTTCAGATGAACAGCGGTTCAACCTATGCGTCGATGCTGTTTTTTATACCATCGACGATTGGTCTAGAGATTTTTGACTTAAAGAGCTTCTGTCTGCGCGTAGGTTTAGCGATCGCGGTGTATTTCATTCTTAAATACCTAAAAGATAAGGCCCAGAGGAATCCTGTCAATCAGCCGTTTAACACCTATCCCTTGACCATTCCTGAGACGATCGTAGTGCAGGCTAAGGAAGATTCGCGTTTTAAAGAAGATATTGTCATACCGGTGGATAATTTTGAAGTTCCTTCGAGGGGTGGTTCTGTGTCTCAGAGAGTTATGCTGGCCACATCTATCCGTCACGCACTTAACATTGATAGGAGAGGCGAGTCGCCAAGAGCGCCGCCTTCTTTGAAATGGCAGATCGTGATCACAATAAACCCCTCGCTCCTTTCTATCAATGGCCCAATCTACGTGGCCACCGTCGATATTCAAAACAAGACGGTTTACATGCACCCCTATTTTTTTAGCTTACCGCAATACTGGCAAGACAGGATTATGTATCACGAATTGGTCAGCCATCTGATTAAGAACATTAATGTGGAGGCTTTGGCGATTCAAGACACCCAGGTCCATTTTAGAAGTCGGGGTCAGATGTTCTTAGAGGAGATGCAGAAGAATTCAAGGATAGCGGAGCTTGTCAACACCTTACCCAGTCAAATTCGTCAACAGTTTTCCCGTGTGCATTTAAGAGGCGTTATTAGAGATTTTTCAGGGGATCATTTAATCAATATTGCTCAAGATTATGATTTGCAAAGGCCATTCTCGAGCGACCATTCGCAGTACACCGTTATGGAGGTCACAGATAAGGTCACCTTCCAAAGGTATGTCATTAAGATGTTCAAGGTAGACGATTTGCTGGCAGAGGTTTTCTTAATTCGAGAAGCCTTGCTGTTAGAAGGAATGTTAAATCGAGAGAAGCCGGCCATGAAGATTCACGACATAGGGTTGTGGGGCAATAAGTTTTGTATTGTCCTAGATTATGAAGGAGATTCCCTGATGTCCTTGTTGGCTTGCCGCAGATGTCTGAGTTTTGATGAAGCAATGGATTTTATCAAAGGCTCTTTAAGGGCGTTACATAATGTTCATCAGGATCTTCTGCTTCTGGATATCAAGCCGGAAAACATTTGTTTTAGACGAGACCGCAAGGGTTATGATTTCAGACACCCTAGATTTATAGATGCAGGTTTGGCATGTCCAATAATTAAATCCGGAACGCATTCTGGACTTAGTCTTGAAGGGACTCCTTTTTATGCCGCCCCTGAACTTGCGATATTTAATCGGGGTATTTATTTGCCGGTCGTAGATCTTCATAGTCTTGGAGTCACCCTCTACTATTCGATGACGGGGTCTTATCCATTTCCTTCAACGGGAGACACTGTCTCGATTCTTTACCATAAGGTCCATACCCAGTATGATTTCGAAGACTTAGAAGGTATTTTATCTAGAGATGATCCTCGCTATCGACTCATTGTTGCGCTATGTGACAAAGACCCCTCCCGACGTCCACCATCAGCAGCTGTTGCTCTTAAGCAGTATTTCAATGAGGATGTTAATGATATAGGGGATACATTTGATAACGAGCAGGAGGATATGGATAATAGAGTCTCTGTTGTTGAATGGAAGGATAAGGATTCAATAGCAGCTATGGGAAGCGCCACCGAGGATCCAACTCGAACCAAGGGACCTGTTACAGAACAGGCTCGTCTGGAAATCCGATGGATTAGAGATCAATTTGTATTTCAGAGTTTTCCCTTGGTCGATCACCATGAGTTTGAGGGGCTTCGTAGGGAAGCATTACAGTTAAAAGCGGTTCAAAAGGATTGGGCTCTTAAGAAGGTGCTTGAGGGGAATATTATTGTGCGGGGGCCTCCGGAGGAATTAAGACAGGTCATTGACCAGCTCGAGGAGAAATACCAGCATTCTTTTAAAGTCCTAGGCATGAATTTCCCCAGTCGTTCTCACGATTCTTTTGCGCAGATGATCCTTTTTGATCCAACTCTTGAAACCCTTATTCATGAAGCCCGCGCTTTAGCCTACCCTAGATCTTCAGACATCAAGAATGAAAGATTCACTCGTTTAGCTGTTAAGAGCCTCGATAAAGCCTCTGTTGAGAGGGAGGATCTTTCCGGCAAGCTAAAGAGATTCGACGAGAAATATGCATCTCTTTCCGTCTTTGAGAAATTAGATTTGGCCCGGAAGCAACAGAAATGGGATCTCATTGCCCTCGTCATCGCACGGCAGGAAAAAGAGGGCTATGGGGATGCTGGAA
>JADFYF010000166.1 GCA_015233165.1 Candidatus Omnitrophota bacterium | reverse complement strand
GTAATTTCCAGGGTGAGCGTTCTGCGCTTGCTGCGGATAATCTCACTGACGAATTCTTCCTGCATATTCCTTTAACTCTCCAAACACTTTAATTCATACAAAGCCTGCAGGAGATCTAATTCTCCCTTTTCAAACCACATAGAACCACAGGCAAGGCATTTATCAATAACCACCGAAGGATAAATCATATTAAATGGTCTTGTTTTCATCACCTTGCAACAGTTAGGACAATCAAGCTTATTCTGAGTTTGTAGCTGTGTTAATTTATCCCAATTAATATTCTGATTAATCTCCTGCCCCTGAATCCGCCTGGCTAAAGAGTACACTTCCTCGCTGATTGCTGCTTCTTTTCGGATTAATATCGAACCTGTCTGATCCTCAGAAACCACAACACCCTCACAGGAAGAACATAATTTCAGCTCCTCATGTTCATAAACAACAACCTTCAAGTCAACCTTGCACGAAGGGCACAAATCCTTCTGACCCTTGGTATCCATACTTAATGCAATCAGTTTAAGATCCTCATCCTCTGAAGCCAACTGAATCTGGTCGTTCCCCCATCGTTTAACCCTTGTCATAGGCCTTAACCAATGAACCATTCCCATATCCGCCAAGACAAATGGCCCTACCCATTTATTATCGCGCTCCAGCATCCATCGTTTACCCGCATAAGGATTCTCGAGGTCTGTTGGAAATTCTATTTCTGAATCTTTGAGTTGTTGACCGACGGACTGATCCAAATCTTCCCGGGAATACTGCGCCATATCCAAAAGGATGTTAAGCCGTTTTGAAACAGAAGGATGGGTTGAGAAAATATCTGACATAAAATTCTCTTGTTCATTCAGAGAACTATACAAGGGACTTAGAAAAAATACCGTATCCAACGCTTCCCACCGACTTCCTGCACCACGCCAATTCTCTGCTAATAAACGAATCGCCTGAGCTAAACTAACAGGATCTCTGGTCAAACGAACAGCGATGGCATCGGCTCTTAACTTAGCCTCGCGAGAAATTAACATACGCATAATAAAAGCGACAGAGGATGTAAAGAAATAAAATGCAGCAACAACTATTATAAATATCCACATCCCCAAACCCATAAACCCAAGACATCTGCCTATAAAATTTTCGTAATCTTCATTCGGAATCCTTAGGTAATCCGTCGTTCTTTTTTGTTCCTGCATAGGCAGGGTATAAAACTCAAACATCGCGCTTACCATGGTTGCCCTTGCACAATCCCCTTTGAGAATATGAGCAGCTTCATGGGCAACAACTGCTTCTAATTGAGCTCTATTAAGCCGATAGAGGGCCCCTTCCGTAACCCCAATCACAGGCATGACCTCATCATCATCGATGGCAAAAGCATTCAATGACGTCTGAGGAATAATCATGCCTTGAAACTTCACACCACCTGTCGCCGCAGAAACTTCATCTAAAATATTCAGAAAGGTCTTTTGTTTAATGTCAGCGGGATCAGGATCAACAGCACCCATCCAGCGTAAAACACGGGGAGTCAAACCGGATATAGAAACGAAATAATGGATGCTAGCAACAACAGCTCCGATGAGGATAACGCAAAACCATTCCCAGGCTGTAAAAATATTCAGATCCAGGGTAATGGTATGTTGAAAGAAAATCAGCCAAAAATGTTTTCCGATCACAGAAAAACCGGCAATCACAAAAACATAAAATAAAACTAAAAAACAAAAGACAAACCCGATCGTGGCGGATTTGTCTTTTTCAATCTGAGTAAAAGAATACGGCATTTGATTAGCCTAAAACTTTACCTGTGGAGCCTGTTTTGCTTCAATATTTTGTAATTCAAAGAATGACATCTTTTCAAATTTACATAACGAAGCAACAAAACTGTCAGGAAAAACCTGTATAGCAACATTCAGCCGATTGACCTCATCATTGTAATATTGACGCGCAAAAGAAATGCGATTCTCCGTGGATGTCAGCTCTTCCATCACACGGCTCATTTGAGCATCCGCTTTTAAATTGGGATAATTTTCTGCCACCGCCATCAAACTACGCAGACTGGACGTTAAAACGTTTTCTGCCTGAAGTTTATCTTTAATGGTGGAAGCATCGACCGCCATCTGACGGGCTTTAATAACAGCTTCTAAGGTCTGACGTTCATGCGCCATATAACCCTTAGCAACTTCCACTAAATTAGGAATAAGATCGTGCCTGCGCTGCAGCTGGATATCAATCTGCGACCAGCCATTCTTGACATTCTCCCTCATTTGAATCAGATCATTATACACAGCAATAAGCCATAAGAATGACATGACAATAGCTGCTAATACAATTCCAAATATCAACATACGACCATCCTCCAGTTATGTGCTCAGCCAATATTAGATTGAGTATAACATTTTCTCATTAAACACCCCAACGGACTTCAAGAATTAATTTGGGAATGATACCATAGATCATTACCCCCTATTTGATGGGGAAATACAACAAATCTTATGTATCAAAGACACCTTCTTCAAAAGAATACAAAAGGATTTTCGAGATTTTCTAAAAGATAACCAAG
>JADFYF010000165.1 GCA_015233165.1 Candidatus Omnitrophota bacterium | reverse complement strand
GCCGAGGATCCCTATGGCAACATCGACATGAGCTATAGCGGCGATAGGAATATCATTTTCTCCGATGCTTCGAGTATAGGGATCTATACACCCACGGTAACGGATAAAAATGGAGGGGCTCAGAGCTTTGGGGATTCAACTCTAATTAACTTTAGTAATGGGAGGTCTAGCGTCGGGGGATTGATGACCTTGTATAAGGCGGAAAGCTCGACGATTCATGCGGTGGATGCGGATACAACAAGTATAACCTCAACAGGAAATAATCTGCCTATGACGGTGCTTCCTGCAACAGCAACCAAGTTTGTGATTCTTGATCCTACGACGGGAACGGTGGATGCGGCGATTCCAGTGACGGTGCAGGTTCAGGATCAGTTCGGCAACCTGGTCAACAACTACACGAACGATGTGACTTTAAATGTTAACGGATCAGCCACGGGAGCGGGAATCATTAATATCGTCGGTGGAACAGCGACGGTTGGTATTACGGATCATGTGGCTCAGACAGTCCACCTAAGCCTGACCGATAGCCATCCTACAGGATTGAATACCGACTCAAATCAGGATGTGATCTTTGCCCCCGGAGCGGTGAGCTATTTGGCTGTGACGGGAGATCCGAGCATGACGGCAGGGGGCACATTGAATACATTAATGGTCACAGCCTACGACGCCTATGGAAATAGGGCCACCCAATATACAGGACCCCACAATCTGATTTTCTTTGGCCCGCAAACAGCGCCTGACGGTATCAGTATCCCGAAGGTGGGAGTCACGGATATGGGTTTAAGTCAAAGCGTTGGATTTACCGCCGGGGAAACGTCCTTAGGGGCTCTTTCCTTGGTGGCTTATAAAGCCCAAAGCACAACGGTGGATGTGCAAGAAGGGGCGCTTACTTCAGCCGGACATGGTTTACCTTTAAGAGTGGATGCTGCTGCCGCCGATAGTCTGGTCTTCTTACAGGGACCATCCAATACCATACGAGGAGTCAGTATTTCTCCGGAGGTCACCGTTTCAGTCAAAGACGTGTATCATAACGTCAGAACACAGGACAATAGCACCGACGTCACCTTGGCGATGGGCACGAATCCTTTGGGAGGAACCTTGTTAGGAACGCTCACGGCCAGATCTTCCGGCGGGGTAGCCACCTTCCATGATCTTAATATTAATAAGGTGGGAGTGGGTTATACCTTGATGGCGTCATCGGGTGCATTAACCCAGGTAATGTCAAACATCTTTAATATAGAAACACCTGTCGATGGAACGGCCGTTTGGACAGGGAGGGTATCCTCGGATCCCAATAATTTGAACAATTGGGACGGGGGCGTTGTTCCGGGAGTTCTCAATGATGTCATTATCGGAGCCTCCGCACATCCTATGAGCTTAACAGGTGATTTTATCGTGGGTTCCTTGACCATTGATGCTGGTCAAACGTTGACGACGAATGATTATCATTTAAGTGTTAAAAATAATCTGACCGTAGCAGGAGAACTCAACGCAGGGTCTTCCGTAGTGACCGTAAATGGGAATTTTGTCTCTAATGGAGAAGGGTTGATTGCGTTGAACCATCCAACCTTGGTCGTGGGAGGATATTTGGGAACGCTCCAAAATCCGTTGTCCTTGGTAGGGCCAGGTCAGGTGAATATTCAGGTCAATGGTAAAAATGGTGAAGCTTCCGTCGTGGTTCGGGGGGATGTCCAGACGACGTTTGGCAATTCACCAGAAGGGTTCGTTTTTGTTAATGGATTGTTGCTCTCCCAGATAGGCCAGCAGAGTATTCGGGCGCTTTTAGAGCAGGTGGAGATCAGCGCCTTTAAGTTGACGATGCCAGAAGATTTTGGAACCGCCGGAAGCGGATTTTCTGTGATGCTGCCGATGATAGCGATGAATAAAGACAGAAACGGGATCATCTTAAAGACGCTAACAGGGCCATTTCTAACGAGAGGGGTATTTTTAGCCCCGAGACGTTTGTCGGCAGAAAAAATAGCAAACCTTATCAAGTCTGACGTGAATATCCATAGCGATGATTCTTCGGAGTTGGGATTTTCAAATAAATTAATGGGTTTGGTTGGAGACGCCATCAACCTGCCTGCCGGCAGGCAGGTGGCGTCTCTACGATGATGAAACAGGGCAAACCCATCGTGTTTTAAGATATTACTTTTTGTCTAACTGATCTTTGATATATTCCAGAAATCTTTCACAATCCTTAAGAATCGCTTCTACTTCCGATTTACGAACTAATCTCTCCTCATATTCGGCCATATTCTTAATGCGCAATATCCTTATAATCCTATTAGCATTGGTATTGATCTCTTCATTGTCTTTAATGGATTTAAATAACTTGGCCGCATCGTTATGATCTTCACCAGAATGTCTTTTTCCAAGAAAATAAACACACATAGCATCGCATGCGGATATACAACAGTGAATAGCATTAATAGCTGCCGCATTCCATTCCTGGGCTTCATGTGAAGTGCGAGCAGCGTGCACACATTCTTCAGCTTTTTTTAAATAATTCTCATAAGCTGATTTAGCTACGTCCTTAGTTTTAAA
>JADFYF010000164.1 GCA_015233165.1 Candidatus Omnitrophota bacterium | reverse complement strand
GCCTCTAAATCAGCGACGACAAAATCCACATTACTGTGACGATTAGCAATCATCACTAATTCCGTTGGACCTGCGAGCATATCAATATCCACATACCCAAACAACTGACGCTTAGCTTCCGTCACAAACATATTGCCGGGGCCTACAATCTTATCCACCTTAGGCACCGTCTTTGTTCCCAGGGCTAACGCAGAAATGGCCTGAGCGCCGCCAAGTTTATAAATTTCTGAAACCTTAAGCAGATTAGCAACAGCTAGAATATGGGGGTTCACGTTCCCTTGTTTATTAGGCGGCGTCACAATCACCACCCGCTTAACACCAGCGATAATGGCAGGGACAGCGGTCATATAAACCGATGAAACCAAGGGAGCTGTTCCGGCAGGAATATATATCCCCACGGAATCCAAAGGGCGAACCTCTTCCTTGAGCATGACCCCCTCGCTATTCTTCACCTTACAGGGCTTTTTCATCTGCAGTTTATAGTACATAGAAACATTATTAATAATCGTCTTAAGATGTCCGACAAAATCAGGTGTAATATTTTGATAGGCGCTAGAAATTTCAGCTTCTGTCACCTTAATCTGACGAGCACTCAGTTTAACCCCATCAAAACGGCGGGTGTATTTAATCAAAGCTTCATCACCGTTAAGACGAATATCGTCGATAATCGCCCGCACTTTTTCTTCGATATGCTTCTTGCGGAAGTTTAAATGACGATTATAAAGCTTATCAATATTCAGACCTGTTTGTTTGACGAGTTTCATACGTTAATCATGTCCTTAGCTTGAGCGATAGCCGCTTCAATTTTCTGAGGTTCCTTGCTTCCGGCCTGAGCCAGTTGAGGTTTACCTCCACCATTAGCGCCGAACAACGGAGCGACGCGTCCAATAATTTCATTCGCCTTGATACCACGAGCGACTAAATCATCGCTCACAGAAATAACCAAGGCGGCATCTTCCTGTCCTTTAGCGCCAAGAATAAAAACTCCCGACGACACCTTCTGCTTTAACAAATCGGAAAGCTTGCGTAACATCGCGATATCAATATTGTGTAAACAACGAGTTATGACCCTCACCCCATTCACATGGGAAGCCGCCGCAATCATCTCATCGACGGATGATTTAATCTGTTCAAAATTGGCATTCTGCCTTTCCTTATCCAATTGCTTTTGACGGGCAGCCTCTTCCTTGGCTACGGCTTCCTGCTTCTTCTTATTTAAAACGTCTTGAACGGCAGCATGACCCGTCACCACTTCTATACGACGAATACCCTGAGCCACAGAACCTTCAGAAACAATCTTCATCGCCTCGACCTGAGCCGTAGAACTTAAATGCGTACCTCCGCAAAACTCACGAGAATAATCACCAATAGAAACAATGCGAACCGTCTGTCCGTACTTCTCAGCAAAGAAGGCTAAGGCCCCTCTCTTTTTGGCCTCTTCAATGGGCAAAACTTCAACAGAGACAGGATCCGCACGACGGATAAATTCATTCAAACGGTCTTCAATCTTCTGCGCTTCCTCAGGTTTAACTCCGTAAGGATGTGTAAAATCAAAACGTAGACGACCCTCCTCGACCAAGGACCCCTGTTGCTTGATATGAACACCTAAGATTTCACGCAAGGCAGCCTGAAGTAAATGAGTGGCGGTGTGATTACGCTTAATAGCTAAGCGACGCTCTTCATTGATCAACGCTTCAACATTCTCGCCAGATTGAAGCACACCCTTCTCTACGACAACAGAATGAACAAAAATATCATTCGTTCTTTGGGTATCGGTGACCTTCAACCTAGCCTGAGCTGTTGTGATCAATCCCGTATCTCCAATTTGACCGCCGCTTTCAGCATAAAAAGGAGTTCGATCTAACACAATCTGCAGGGCCTGTCCTTCAGCGGCTTGTGACAACTCCTGACTTCCTTCAAAAATTTTTAAAACCTTGGCCTGAACCTTACCCGTCTCATAACCGACAAATTCTGTTTTAGGCACATTCAACTTGAAATTCTGATCAGAGAAAACATCCCCTATCATCTTGCTACCGGCGCGGGAACGATTCTTCTGTTCCTCCATCTTAGATTCAAATATCTTAATAGCAGCGTCCAGAATGTCTTGAGAAATACCTACTTCCTTAGCTACACCTAGGATGGTAGATAAGGTTAAGCCATAGGTATCACGGTATAAGAAAAAAACATCCCCTAAGTCTTCTACCTTAGACTTAGCACCATTTAATTTCTCCAATAACTCGGGAACACGTTCCTTGCGAACCTTCATAAACGCTTCTTCAATACGTTTGACTAAAATCTTAACTTCAGGGGCTTTAGCCACAAGTTCCGGATAGGGCTGCTTCAAAACATCGACGACCACGTCGACAAAGGTATGAATCACAGGTTTTTCAATACCGGCGCGAATCGCCAGGTCGGTAATGTCCACAATCAGCTTACGCATGACATAACCGCGTCCTTCATTCGAAGGAATGACACCATCGGAAATACCAATAGTGACAGCGCGCATATGATCCGCCACGATACGAAACTCGCTTTCTGTTAAGTGAGCACCATTCGCTTTAAATGTATCCTTAATCACCTTCAAGATAGCACTAAAATTA
>JADFYF010000163.1 GCA_015233165.1 Candidatus Omnitrophota bacterium | reverse complement strand
TTCTTAATGGCCTCTAGGTCAAGCGCCTGAACATCTCCGTGCACTTCAACCATCCTATATTTCTTTGGATTCTCTCTGACCATCTCTTGAATTTCGCGAGCAGAACGAAAATGATACTCCCGTCCGTCTTCTTCTTTTGACCTTGGCTGACGTGATGTAAACAACACCACTCGTTCAAACCTGCCAGGATACCTTTTTTGTATTTGTTCCCACAATGGCCCCTTCCCGACAGCCGAAGGCCCCGACACTACGACAAGTACCGATTCTTTTTTCTCCATCATCGCCAAACAAAACCCAATGCCGATATAAAAATAAGCGACGTTCCACCAGAAATGTTTCCTTCGGGCATCTTCAAAGGTGTTGCCATATTTCTTAGAAGACCACCGTACAAATCGCCACAACGAACGATGATCACTTAAAGGATGCTGCTCAATAAATTCTGTTCCATCAACACCCCCCAAATATCTGAGTTTCTCCTCGCTATGAGCGGCGTAATACATCAAAGGTAACGCGATTAAGGATGCCAGGGTAACCACCACCAAACTCACCCACCCAAAATCCCTAACCATCTCACAATGAATCCCCGACGCATACAATACAACGCCGCCCATAACGCCCAGGAAAACCCCTTTAACGACATAGGACAGTCCCTGGACTATTGTTCTGACATTACCTTTAAGCATAGCCGGTGCCAAAAGAAAGAATCTTCTAGACGATAGGGTCGCCTGATCAAAAACATCTGCCAGTTCACGGATTTCATTGTCTTTTAACGTGTCATCAGAAATTCTGACAACCCCATTAAGTCGAGAATACCCCTTGTTCATAATTTGGATTTGTGTGATGTGATCCGATAGGATCGTAAAGAGCCTGTTTCTAGGAGAGATAAAAACCGCTTGATAGAAAATGGCCCACGCCAGATCAGGATCATTGGCTATGGCTCGTCGGTGACGATCCTTAACTTGAAAATCACCAAAGGTTTCCATGAAGGCCTGCTGTCGAGTCATCCCGCTTGCTCTTGATTCGTTATACAGACGACGGTAATCCTGCATGAAATCAGACAACAGCTTCGCGGTGACGATCTTGTCTCTAAGAAGTTCGAAGAACTGCTTGATCATGTCAATGTCATCTGACTTTAAAGCCCCTTGCCCCAGCAACTGACGAATAGGACCATTAAGAGCTCCCCTAAGAGAAGCAAATTCAGGTTCCCGTAAATACATATAATCCTGATGCTTAGGATTAAGAAAATCATCGAGCACGATGGTCTTAAGCAAACCATAGCGATTCCCTTTAAGGCTATGAAGAATCTTGGCTAACTTTTGTAAGAGATACTCATTGCGCCGGCTGACCTCGGCCCTGAGAACTGCCAATCTCTTATTATCCAATTGAGAAATGATCGTCTGGCATTCGACGAGTCTCTTCTGCAGATAGGCGCTCGTGACCTGCAAAAGTCCTGCCACCTGTTTGAGTCGTCCTAACCCTAGGATATTTAAAGTACGCGTCAAAACTATTCTGGCGAGTTTCTTATGTTCCACCTTGATGTATCGAAGCTTCTTTAACATCGCACTGACTTGTTCTTTAATAGCCGGATCATTCTCGTCCTGAATGTCCCTTAATGTCTGAAGAAGCCTCTGACATTCCTGAATCCAAATCACTTCCTCCATCTCAGAATCGATCTGATGATCCAACGCTCTAAACGCATCCCACATCATGTCATAGCGTTTATTACGGTAACTTAATAACGACACGCCCCACGACTTAACTCCTCGATACATCTGCTCACGGATGTAGTACCCTTTCGGTGTTACGAGAACTCGAGGACGTTTCATTTCCTCTGCAATTCTAGGAGTCAATAACGTTTCTCTTTCTTGAATCGCGCGATTCACAGCGGCCATCAAATGAACATTGATGATCGTCTCCTTAGGAGAGCGCAAGCCCTCATCATTGATTTCTTTAAATCGAGGCAGACTCTTTTCGATCTGATCCATAATGGACACAGGGATACCAGCTCGTCGATAGGAGACCATCGCTAGCATCATCTGATCCTGCAACTGATCCAACGCCTTGATCACATCCGCTTGAGGACTCCCCTGACTCTTGAGGTGCACTCTTTGAAAAGAAAGCTGATAAATATGAAAGTTCCAATTCATCAAATCCAAAATCAATTTTCCTAAAGCGGCTCGATACTCTATGTTCTTTTCAATACCCCAGGACGGCTGAGCCTCTTTCTGCTCTAGAAGCAACAGATCCCTAGAAAGGGTATAAATATCCGTAACGTCTTCCCAGGAACTCTGACGATCTAAATTGCATTGCTCAAAACGGATGATGTTGGCTAAAAGAGTTGTTTCTTGTTTCGAAAGAAGGAACTGCAGAAGTCCTAAGGGCAGGACGATCACTCCATCGTAGGCGAGACTCCAAATGATCTGTTTTCCATCCTTGGAGGACCAGATATGTTTCTGGGCAACAGGTCCGGCTTTAGAATCAGGCAGCAGAACCAAAATATCTGCCTTACCCTTAATGGAATTAATGGCTGCTAGAAAGACACTATCCAAAGACGATGCTGCCAAAGAAACAAGACGCCCGTCGGCTTTGGCCGTCCTGAGA
>JADFYF010000162.1 GCA_015233165.1 Candidatus Omnitrophota bacterium | reverse complement strand
GTCGTGACCGCCGGCATACAATTAGGATAATACACTTCTAAGCCATCTAAACCTGCCTTGACCAACCGCGGAATCATCTCATCTTTTTGTGTCAGCATCGGATGGGCCATCACGGCTAACCCTCCGCTTTGATGAATCAAATCAATCGCTTCAAAAGGGGTTTGTTTAAATTTAGGGGCATTCCCAGGACAATCTTGTCCCAGGTATTTATCAAAAGCTTTTTTAAAACTGACCACATGACCTTTTTGAACCAACAACGTCGCTAAATGTGCGCGACCAACCGCCCTTGATTTTGTCATAGAGGCTATCTCTTCATACTCAATATCTTTAATTCCCAGGGCTCTGAGGTTAAGAATCATCTGCTTCATCCTAAGGACACGCTCATCCAGATAAGATTCAATCTTGTCGACCAAGGGACCTTTGTGAATATCAATAAAATATCCCAACATATGAATATCTTTATGTTCAAACTCCGCCGATATTTCAATACCCGCAATCACCTCTAAATTGAGGGCCTTAGCAGCCTCCTGAGTGGGAACCACCCCATCAATCACATCATGATCCGTAATAGCGATACAGGATAATTTATTTTTTATAGCTTCGTCGACAACTTCCGAAGGAGAAGAAGTACTATCAGAATAGTACGTATGAATGTGCAGATCTGCAAAAGAAGACATGATTAGTTTCGCGGCTCAACGATTTCTTTTTTGTGAATCTTATCCAAAATTCCGTTGACGAATTTACTGGACTCTAAATCCCCATACTTCTTGGCAAGCTCGACGGATTCATTGATGGCAACCTTAGGAGGAATATCCGTCGTATACTGCAATTCAAAAAGACCTATGCGCATGACATTGCGGTCAATGACCGCCATACGTTTTAACTGCCAATTGGTGGCATAATACGCAATCTTATCATCCAAGGTCTTTATTTCTTTGAGAACACCCGCCACAATAATTTTAGCATATGCCATCACTTCCTCGTCGGTAACATCTTCCATCTTCCAATAATCCAACAAAATCAAATCCAGCTCCCGGTGGGTAATTTCCACCTGGTACAGAATCTTTAATGCATGTTCACGGGCTAGGGTGCGTCGTCTCATAAGATGTTAAGTAATCGAACCATGTCCATTGCTGTCATGGCGCAATCACGACCTTTATTATGTCCACCTTTATCCTGAGCTCTTTTTTGAGCCTGATCAATGGTATCTACGGTTAAAACACCCATCACAATAGGCTTTTGGGATAGCAAGGAAACGTCCATCATTCCCCGAGCAACCTCATTCGCCACAACCTCAAAATGATACGTATCACCCCGAATCACAGCGCCCAAACAAATCACAGCGTCGATGTTTTTCTTCTTTGCTAATTTCAACGCCATCAAAGGAATCTCAAAAGAACCCGGAACCCAAACAATTGTCATCTGAGCGTCCGTCAACCCTTGATGTTTTAGCTCTATCACACAAACATTCAAAAGCGCCTTGGTAATAAAATCATTGAAACGAGAGGCAATAATCGCAACATGGACCTTAGGAGATATTTTCTTGTTCATAGACTATTTAAAGCATATGTCCTAATTTTTCTTTCTTCGTCTTCAGGTACTTCTCATTAGTAGTATTGTGAGCGACTTTAATTGGCAAGCGTTCCACAACTGTCAACCCATATCCTTCAAGACCGACAATCTTACGAGGATTATTGGTCAGCAATCGAATTTGTTGAACACCCAAATCGACCAATATCTGTGCGCCTAAACCATAATCGCGTAAATCCGCAGGAAATCCTAAAGCTTGATTAGCCTCGACGGTATCCATACCTTCATCTTGCAAACCATACGCTTTCACCTTGTTAGCTAAACCAATTCCGCGACCTTCGTGCTGACGGATATACAAAAGAACTCCGCAACCGGCCTCCTGAATACTTTTCATCGCTGATTTTAACTGACTATTGCAATCGCAGCGCATAGAACCAAAAACATCCCCCGTTAAGCATTCTGATTGAGCTCGAACCAAAACAGGAGTAGTCCCATCAATCGTTCCCTTAACCAGGGCTATTTGAACAGCGCCGTCAATCTTAGACTCATAAACAACCATATGAAAATTACCCACATCCGTCGGTAAATCAGACTCCGCCACACGTTCAATCAGATGTTCTGTTTTTCGACGATATTCAATCAGACTATCGATGGTGCAAATCTTAATCTTGTGTTTCTGAGCAAAACTAATCAGATCGTTCGTACGAGCCATGGTGCCGTCATCATTCATAATCTCACAAATAACACCGGCCGGATACAGACCTGATAATTTCATGAGATCCACGGATGCCTCTGTATGACCTGCCCGGACTAAAACCCCCCCACGACGTGCTCTTAAGGGAAACAAGTGTCCTGGCGTCACAAAATCAGAAGGTTTAGATTTTGGGTCAATCAAATCTTGTACCGTCTTAGCACGGTCAGCGGCAGAAATACCTGTGGTCACTCCAAAAGCAGAATCCACAGTCACCGTCCAGGCTGTATTACATTTTTGATGCTGAGAATTGACATCCTCCTTCATCGGATGTAAATCAAGCTCCGAAAGCCTTGAATCTTCCATAGGAACACAAATTAAACCACGGGCATGCCTAGCCATAAAATTAAT
>JADFYF010000161.1 GCA_015233165.1 Candidatus Omnitrophota bacterium | reverse complement strand
TGGTTTATAAGCCTTTTCTTTTCGTCCATGACTAAATGCGTACCAGCCAATGATGCCAAAAATAAATCCACCCAGTAGATTGGGCCAACTAAAATTAAAACTAGACGCATTGACCCCATACGTATTTAGAATTGTATTCATGTCCTGATCTGAAGGCATTTTAAATCCATCCTAGGTGGGTAAAGGCACAGATGCTTTTGGCATCCATAAGTTTACCTTGTTGAAAGAGACGTTTAGTTTCAGTACGGGAAAACTGTTTGACGTCAATGACTTCGTAATCCTCAGGCTGAGCTCCACCGGCTGTTAAACCTTCCGCCTTAAAAATATGAATCACCTCCGTGGAATACCCAGGCACAGGATAAATCTCCCCTAACTTCTTAAACTTTTTAGCAGAAAAACCTGTTTCTTCCAACAACTCTCTCTTCGCACACGTCAAAGGCTTCTCGGGAAGATCAATAGTCCCGGCTGGAAGTTCATAGATATACCGTCCTAAAGCAGGACGAAATTGTCGAAGCATCACAACGGTATCCTCATTGATCAGCGGCGCAATAATCACGGCTCCTGGATGATGAATAAAACTAATATGAATAGTTTTGCCGTTTGGCAAAACAACTTTTTGGTGGGCTCTGAAATCTAATTTTCTTCTCATAAAGTATTAAACAACCGGAACTGTTTGCTGCATGGAGGGACGAGCGCTGATCTCATCAAACCATTGGGACAACTTCCCCTGCACTTTTAAATGCGGTAAGCGAAAATGAATATAACCAATCGCTGAAGCTACAGCGACGGATGCTAAATTAAATGTTTTCAGCTCTGCCAAATGACTTTCAATAAACTGATAAGACTTAAGAATATTCTTTTCCTGACCGGCCACAAAATCTTTATGAAAATTCTCCGGATGGCGGATCTTTTCCATGTAGGTGTTAATAGCAGCTGTCACCAGATCATCAGCAAAAGCTTCCCACTTCAAAACATTCAGACGAGCCTTGGCATCCTTAGGAATCATCCCATTCTTGTCATTGAGCGCGTCTAAGTACTGACAAATCACCGGACTATCATAGACGGTACTACCGTCTTCTAAAATCAAGGTCGGCACCTTGCCCAAAGGATTCGCATCCAAAAGAAGCTGGGATTTCTTAGCTAAATCCTCGTCGATTAATTCCAAGTGAATCCCTTTTTCTAAAGCGATCACGCGTGGTTTACGGGCGTAGGGAGAACGTTTGGTGTATAACAATTTCATCTTATTACTCCTGTCATTCCCGAATGCTTTTGTCGGGAATCTAGAACACTAGCCAACCCTGGACCCCCGATAAAAACATTCGGGGGTGACAAGATATGTTATTATTTCGCTAACTTACGAAGCACCGTCTGTAAAATACCGCCGTTGCGAAGGTAATCCACTTCGACCGGGGTATCCACCCGGGCTAAGACTTGAAATTGTTTTTGACTGCCGTCAGGCGACTTAGCCGATATGGTCAGCTCCTGTCGTGGTTTTAGATTATCCGTCAAATCTACAAAATCAAAGGTCTCATCCCCTTTAAGGCCCAGCGTCGTATAATTCTCACCCACCTTAAACTGACAAGGCAGAACACCCATCCCGCACAAATTGCTGCGATGAATGCGCTCGAAACTCTCGGCGATAACAGCTTTAATCCCCAGCAAGGTTGTTCCCTTGGCTGCCCAGTCACGACTGGAACCTGTTCCGTATTCCTTCCCCGCCAAGACAATCAACGGGGTATGGTCTGTTTTATATTTCATCGACGCATCATAGATAAACATCTTTTCATTCGTCGGCCAATAGGTCGTCCAGGGACCTTCGGTTCCAGGAGCCGTTAAATTGCGCAGACGAATATTAGCAAAGGTGCCGCGGGTCATCACCCGGTCATTTCCACGACGAGCTCCATAGCTATTAAAATCCACAGCACCGACGCCCTCTTCCATCAGATATTTCCCCGCAGGACTATCCTTGGCGATCGCACCGGCAGGTGAAATATGATCGGTCGTAATCGAATCTCCTACCATCACCAAACAGCGGGCCGCTTTGATGCCACGAATCGGATCGACAGCCGCTTTTAAATCATTAAAGTAAGGCGGATTCTGAATATAGGTACTGTCATCCTGCCAGTTAAACAAATCTGACTTGGCAGATTTAATCGCATTCCAATTCTTGTTCCCCTTATCCACATTCCCATAACGCAACTTAAAAATCTTGGCTTTGACAAATTTCTTAACCAGGGTATCAATCTCTTTTTGAGTCGGCCAGATGTCTTTTAAATAAACCGGCTTGCCCTTCTTATCTTTACCCAAAGGTTCATGGATTAAATCCAAATCCACTCGACCAGCTAGGGCATAGGCCACAACCAGCGGCGGAGATGCCAAGAAATTAGCCTTGGTATGAGGATTCACACGACCTTCAAAATTACGATTCCCTGAAAGAACAGCCGCAGCGACCAGATTCCCCTCCGTCACAGCCTTGGACACCGCTTCAGGTAATGGACCAGAATTTCCGATGCAGGTCGTGCAACCATAACCGACGATATTAAAACCAATCTTCTCCAACGACTTCATTAATCCAGCCTCTTTCAAATAATCCTCGACGACCTGAGAACCAGGCGCAAAAGACGTCTTCACATA
>JADFYF010000160.1 GCA_015233165.1 Candidatus Omnitrophota bacterium | reverse complement strand
AATTTACGACGACACGTCGTAAGCATGGCATGATTTATAAAATTAAGACTGGCGTCAAGAAAGATGGCACCATCGTCGCCATGACTGGCGAAGTCTTGGCGGATGGCGGGGCGTACTGCAGTTATGGCCCGACGGTGTTAGCCGCAGCGATTATGCGCATATTTATGGTGTACAAATTACAACATTTCCGAATGACAGGGTACAGGGTCTATACCAATAATCCTATTAGCGGTGCAATGCGTGGGTTTGGTGGGGTTCAAAGCGGATTTGCTATCGAATCTCACATGGATTTGATCGCTAAGGACCTTGGAATGGACCCAGTGGAATTCCGTTTAAAAAATATAACTTCGCCGAATATGGTGACGGTTAATAAGATGATTCTGACCACGAACGGTTTAAAGGAGTGTATTCAACAAGCGTGTGAAGCTGCCGGGTGGAAACAAAAGCGCGGAAAAATGAAACATCTTAACAAAGGGATTGGGATCGGCATTGCTGCTGATGTCATGGGTTCAAAGATGTACAAGTCCCACGAATCTGCGGGGGCCATCGTCAAAGTGGAAGAAGACGGATCTGTTTATCTTTTTACAGGGGCGGCGGATACTGGTCAGGGATCAAATACCGCTTTGTCTCAAATTGTCGCCCAAGAATTAGGGATTAGTTATAGCCGTATCAAATGCAAATCTGGAGACACCGAAATAACGCCATTTGATACAGGGTCATTTGCCAGCCGGGTGACCTTTATTTCTGGGAATGCGGCCAAGCTTGGAGGCCGTGACGCTAAGAAACAGATTCTGGAAATCGTTGCTAAAGAGCTTTCTTTAAACATGGATGATATCGATATTAAAGCTGAAAAGGTGATCGTTAAGAAAGACCATCGTGAGTTGATGAGCTTTGATAAAGCGTTGGAACTTTGTTATTCATTCAATTATGGTAAACAAATCATAGGCCGTGGCAGTTATAACCCTAAAACAACGCCTATTGATTTTAGGACAGGCGAAGGTAACGTTTCCGGCAGTTATGGCTTTGAAGCACAGATCGCAGAAGTAGAAGTTGATACGGATACTGGCGAGGTCAGACTTCTAGAGCTATGGGACGCTCACGATATTGGTAAGGCGATTAATCCTCAATCAGTCGAATCCCAGATCGAAGGTTCTTTAGCTATGGGGATCGGTTACACCTTTTATGAAGACCTTCGTTTCAAAAACGGCAGGGTTCTTAATCCGAATTTTGCTGGTTATCGTGTGCCGCGTTCCATTGGGATTCCAAAGATTAACAGCATCCTTATTGAAACCAATGACCCAGAAGGACCTTTTGGAGCAAAGGGAATGGGCGAGGCTTCCTTACTGCCAACGTCCGCTGCCATTGCCAATGCAGTCGAAGACGCTATTGGTGTACGCATCAAACAGCTTCCCATTACACCAGAGAAAATCATTAAAGCCCTTAAAGAAAGGGATGTTCAGAAAATTCAAAAAAGTTAATATTTATTGTTTTCAATGATTTTGGTAATATAATTAATAGAAATATTAACCTATCTATTTAAGAGACCTATGAAACGTACACTTCTAACACTCGTCATTGTACTGATCGTCACTTGCGGGTGCACGATCTACCGCATCGATTCGAAAGATACGTCCAATGATTTTTATGCCCCGAAGAAAAGCATAGACGATGTTCAGTATCTGGAGAAAGTAGATAAGCCTTACACAGAGATTGGCATTGTTACGGTGACGACTGAACGCCGTCAATCGATGGATGAAGTGATCCCTAAATTAAAGTAAGAAGCCGCGATCTTGGGTGGTGATGCGATCACGGATATTCAGTCTGATGCCGGGGGGATATGGAAAAATGTTAAACTACAGAAATACATTGGCAATGGGTATATCCATACGAACTTCTCAGCCAAGGTCATTGTGTGGAAATAGTGCTTTGTTGATCGAACGTGTTCACAGCGATCTTTTTAGCCCTGTTTGTTAGCAGGGCTTTTTCGTTTTCTTTAATTCCTCAAATTCTTCTGGTGTGTTAAAGCTTTGGATAATCCCTGGGTCGTTGATCTCAAGAGTTTGTAGTGGGTAACGTTTAAGTATTGAGTTAACTCCTTGATCGTGCGGCAACTCTAGAATTTCTGGCCCTAGCCTGATAGGGATAGCTGGTGGGTGGCCTTTTTTCCCCTGGAAGGTGGGGATAGTTACTTGTTCTAAAGAATTCTGGAATTCTCTAATTAATATATTGATGCTTGAAGGTTGAACCATGGGGCAATCTACTGGCAGTAATAAGACCCCATTGGCATCCGAATCAATATGATTCCATCCCGCTTGTATTGAAGAGGTCTGGCCTAAATAGTAATCTTTATTATAGACAATCCTTACACGTTTATGTTTTAATATCAATGGTTCTATGTTTTTGGCATAAGCGCCTAAAACCACTATGATCCTGGAGCAGGAGGTGGCCATCAAGGTGTTTATAATATGTTCAATGACCGTGTGACTGGATAATTGTGCAAGGGCCTTAGGTGAACCAAATCGTTCGTTCAGGCCTGCCGACAGCAACAAACAATTGATCATAAGTCCATTATAAAGCGTCGCATCGGTGTGTCAATGGAAAGGCTCCCTATGATGATCATTTTCTTTCTTTTTATT
>JADFYF010000015.1 GCA_015233165.1 Candidatus Omnitrophota bacterium | reverse complement strand
AAAGTTGACAAAAAAAAGGGATGATGTTAACATTTTGCTTCCTATTTTTAGGGAGAATAATTTATATTCTATAGGCTCGCATTTAACCAATGATTTGGAGCCGGCACTTTTGTCTTTGCAGCCTCATTTAGGGCGTTTAAAAGTAAGGTTACTCGACGCTGGAGCTGTTGGGGTGTGTTTTTCCGGCAGTGGACCGTCAGTTTATGCTTTAGCTGAATCACGAGAACACGCGCTTTGCCTCCGGGACAAATTTGATAAACGGTTTTCCCAAGTTTTTGTGGTTTCAACATATTGAAGTTATTGCCCGGTGGTGTAAAGGTAGCACCCGAGAATTTGGATCTCGTTGTCAAGGTTCGAATCCTTGCTGGGCAACTGATATTTATGAGCAATTTTCGTTCCATTATTTTAGCCGTTTCTCCTTTTTAATGGATTAGTGAAATACCGGATTGCGGCAAGAAGAAACAGTTAGGTAGGCGCCGGTACAGGATTCTTTGTATCACTCCATTTATACGTTTGCAAGCTTTTCTTGAGAGCTTATCCCCAAGAAATCTTCCAAATCGATCAGCGGTTCTATATTAATAATCACCGGCACAAATCCCGGAGCGTTTTGCAGTTGGGCGAGCTGCGCGGAATCGAGGTGGAACTCAAGCTCTCCATTGCCATCGTTTTTAACTTGCAAGGCTTGATCAGAAGTCAAATCAATACCGCCAGGACCTTGAGACCCCATCTCCTGACCCTTCTTAACTGATTGAACCAATTGGGCATTATCGAGAATTTTGATTCTTGGTAGTTCCTTGTATTGAGGAGTCCCTTTGCGCTGAGTTAAACTTACTTGAATAATATTTCCAATTTTATGATCCTTATTCTCTGACCAAACGCACCCATTCTCATCAATCCTTATTAAAGACCCTAATTCAAATTTGTCTTCAACAATCCAATCTTGATTTGTAATTTTATAGATATCCGAACTTCCCTCAATAGATTTGACCTTTATAATAACCGACGCTGAAGTTAACGGGCCCAATCCAAGAAACAATTCATGATTATTATAGAAATCTTTATTAAAGATCTCCCCTGCAAAAAATAATTGATACAGACGAAGCAGGCTAAAGGTTTCTGTTCCAGAGTTACCTAATTGAACGTTATTTTGTTTGGCTGTCCAAGCAAGCCAATTAAGTATTGTCGATGCAACCCCCTTCCCGCTCCATTCCAAGTTGACTTCCCTGTCAAAATTCACAAGGGAATCAAAATCTCCAATGGGATGAAAGAAATTAATCACATATAAAAGATCGGTTAATGTTTCTATTTGAAAGCTACCTGTATATTCGTCATTAACGAACACCTTAATATCATAAATATCGTCACTATATTTACTAATCTGCAAAATAACAGGAGGACCATCTTTTTTCGTAATATTAGCAAGTTCTATCTTTACAGGAAGGTGCTTGATCATTTTGGGTGTAAAAATCATTGCAATATTATTTTTATTCCACCGATCTTCTGATGGATTAAGCTCACCGAGGAGAACGACATCCATATGATTTGAAGCTGTAACGATCCGTTGACTTTGCATCTTAAATTCCTTAAAAACTTTTTCATCATTCGCTACAACTCGAGAATTGGTCACTGAATTTCTAAGATTATATCCGGTTAAAAACGCAAGGCTTATTAAACCTTCGGATGCTTTAACAAAATTCAAACTATTCGTATTAGAAACACTAAATTCTTCCCACTCTCCAATATTAGATATCAAGGCTAACTTCTTTCCTCTTTTAATAGCCTCAGCTTTTACTTTTTTCGTTAACTCTTTAATCAAGTCAAAATTCCTTAGATCAATGTCTTCTATAAAGAAATCTTTTCCCTCTTCATAATTATTTAAAATTAATGTCCTTCTCGCCGCTGCTAAGGCTTCTGGATCATGATCTGCCAAATACACAAAGGGGGCTCCCATTTTAAGAGTGGATAAAGCAAGAATTCCTTTTCCTGCCCCACTATCAATAAAACCATACTCACTAACCGGATAATGCATAAGCGCAAAAATCATTCCCGTCGCATAAGGCGCATACCTCCACAACGAATCCTTGCGATGGTATCTTACAACCCGGTCTTGAATCTGCTCCTTCTCCTGAGCACTAAGGGTATCAAAGAATTCTTCTTCCATAAAAATAAAAGGCCCCACCTGAGAACCGATATGGCCATTGTCAGGCGTCGAAGTAGCGTCTCGATAAAAATCAAAACGCTTAAGACTCTCTTGAGAGTCATGCCAGATATATTCCTGAAGATAACGTCCATATTCAATAGTCGGAATATCTTTTAAGGATCCGTCCGAAGCTGCTCCGGTCAAATCCAAAGCCAATCGATGACTCCTAATAATTGTTTCTAACGCAGGATCTAAGCGGGTATAGCTATTCATCGCCTGATCTAATCGGACATCAACCTTCATCGCTGAATGTGGTAAAGAGCCGGACATACGGGTCACAATGGTCATGGCATGATCTAATGGGAGAGCTGTCCATCCGCCGGAGAAATACTTTCTGGGGGTAGGTTGTTGAGTGACAGGATCAGATTCTTCCTTGATATAGTTGTAGACGCCTTTTTTGAAGGCAGTGAGATATTGTTTGTAGATGGTTGTAACGTCCAATACCGTAGGGGCAGGTTCTAAACCTGCCTGTCCGGCAGGCAGGCCTGCCCGTTGTTCTTGGGCGGGTTTGGAACCCGCCCCTACGTCTTCAAAACCAACCCCCGCCACCTTATTCTTATCCTCATACACCTGCGACAAGATACTTTCCTTAATCTTCTTCTTGTACCACGTCGCTAAGATTAAAGAATTGTAAACCTGTCTCAGTTGAGCAAAGTTTTTGCCTTCGTTGATTTCCTTAGTGAGTTCGGGGATGATGATTTCTCGGATGATATTGGAGCCTAAATTATTAATTCCCTCCCCCTTTGTGTTGGAGGCCTGCCTGCCGGCAGGCAGGGTTAGGGAGGGGGGATTTTGCGAATCGCCCCCTCCCCTAGCCCCTCCCACAAGACCCGCCAGAGGCGGGTCAAGGGGAGGGGAATCAGAATTATATTTCTCCAGCGATAGGTAATCTTCCTCCAACATCACCTTCAAACGAGCCTCGACCACATAAGCCGTTCCAGCCCTGGTATTCTCATACACCACCGCCTTCTCAGGAACAATCCAAACCTTATTAAACGTATTCACAGAAACAGAAGTTGTTCCGTATCTGCGAGCAGCTTCTTCATAAATCCTCTTCCAAAACTTCTTTCCAACCTCATCCTCGGGGTAAATCAAACTCGCTGTTATCTGTTTCAAGATATAATCCTGCGCCAACAAGTCTCTGCCCATTTCAGTTTGACCAAAGGATTCTGGGACAATTCTGTCTTTTTCGTAGGGGCTTAGATTGACCCAAAGGTCTTTTTCGGGGACGGTGAGGCTGGCGAGGAAATATTTGATGAGTTTGGTGGATTCGGTTTTGAGGTAATCCTCCTTCGCCAAAATGCTTTCGCTTTTGGCTTCCAAGGACGTCCTGTCCCCTTGGTCCAAGACGAATTCAAACCGAAACGGATTATCCGGATAGACCTTAATCCCTCTTAGAATCGGAGGATTAAATTCAGGACTTAAATGCCCCCTGACGCCAGCAACAGGCAAGGTCAACTCCTGCGCCTGAACAATATGGGAACCCTGAGTGGTTGTCAGAAAGGACACCAGCAAGACGATAGATATAAGCTTCTTCATGGTGGGGCAAGTTTAACATTTATATTTATATATTGCCAATTGCTAGGAGCGTCGATATAATCACGGCATTTCTTGGAATACAAATACGGGTCATTTTCACATACCCCTACACCACTATACAGAAAGGTTCCTATGCTTAGCGTTCTTCGTCACAAAGGTGTCTCCAGAAAGATCCTCTGGGTTGTTTCTGTTATTATCATCCTTTCGTTTGCTGTTTTTGGAACAGCCTGGCGATTAGATAAAAGCGTCAATAGCGCCGGTAAAATCTTCGGTCACACCGTCTCCTTGATGGATTGGCAAAAAGCCTATTACGACACGCGCGACTCTGCCATCCTGATGTATGGCGATAATTTCTTTAAGTACGGCAACCGTCTGAATCTCGAAGCACAAACTTGGGATCGTCTGGTTCTTTTGGAAGAAGCTAAAAAACGAAATGTTCAAGTTTCTGATCAAGAAATTGTTGATTTCATTGCCACCATGCCCTTCTTTCAAACTCAGGGCAAATTTGATCAATACAAATATGAATCCATCGTTTCAGACCCCAGAGGCTTTGACCGTAAAACCATCGAATTTGAAGGGGGCATCCGCACTCAGCTGATGATTAAGAAACTTCTAGAACAAGTCACTGGTGAGCTTTCCATGACGGATCCGGAAGTCAAAAAAGAATACATTCTTAAGAATGAAAAAATCAAGTTGGTCTACGCCCTCTTTGAACCCCTAAAGGCTGCCAAGGATATAAAAGTTTCCGACGATGAAATTAAAAAATACTACGACGCCCATCAAGAACAATTCCGTAAGCCCATCATGGTGAATGTGGAATCTGCTACAGTCAACTTCCCTGAAAAGGCTACGACGGAACAAAAGGAAGTTGCCAGAAAAGCCATCACCGCCTTAGCTAAAGAATTAAAAACCAACACCGACTTTAAAGCCCTAGCCTTAGCACACAAAATTGAAGTCAAGGAAAGCGGACTCTTCTCTCAGGCCCAGCCTCTGTTAAGTTTTGCCTGGTCGCCGGAACTGGTGGAGAAAATCTTCGCCATGAAGCAAGGCCAGTTCAGCCCTGCGTTTGAAATGCCTGACGGCTGGCAAATCTTAAGAATCAAAGAATACAAAGACTCTTCCATCCCCGCCTTAGCGGCCATTAAAGAAGATGTCAAAAATTCTCTTCTGACCGATAAAGGATTCACTCTAGCTAAAACCAAGGCGGATGCGGCTCTTAAAGTGATTAGTCAGGGACTCAAGGCCAACAAAAGCTTCAAGGATTTAGCGTTAGGGGTTGATGCGAAGGTGGATCAAACCAACTCCTTTGGTCGAGGAGAATACGTCGCCAATATGGGACTGATTGCTGAGTTTCAGGAAGAAACCTTAAAAATGAACATGCAAAACAGATTAAGCGAAGTGATTAGCACCTCGCAAGGTCCAGCCATTGTTTATCTAGATAGTATCGAAGGGATTGACGAGAAACAATTTGAATCTGATAAAACCAACTTCAAAGAAATGATGCTCGCTCAAAAGAGAAGCCAAATCACCGCTGAATTCGTCACCCAGCTAAGATTAAAAGCCAACATTCAAAGTCAAATCGATAAACACAAGGCTAAATAATAAACCTGTCATCCTGAACGAAGTGAAGGATCTAAAAAGAACAAACCTTTCTAAGAAGCAGTTCTTTCAAGATTCTTCACCCGCCAGAAAACAGCGGGTTCAGAATGACAGATTTCTTATTTAATTAAACTTGGAATTGTAGTCGGCAGGGAATCGGTGTTCAACAGCGCGGATCACACCTTTCTCATCCATAAAAATAAGAGTGGGAATTCCAACGACGCTGTATTGACCTGACACCGTGTTGTCATCATCCACAAGACTCTCTAACGGGATTTTCTGACGCTTCAAATAAGACGAAGCCTCTTCCTTTGTTTCCCCCGCATTCACTAAGAGAATCAAAACGCCGTCTTTCTTGATTTGATCCAGACGCCCCTTAAGCGCATCTAATTCTTCACGGCAATTGGGACACCAGGTGGCCCAAAAAATCATCACTGATCTTTTTCCATCCCGAGCCTGTGTCAGCGTCTGAGTGACCCCAGCCGTATTTCCCAGTTTAAACTCAGGAGCAGGTTTCCCGACCAAAACATTCGCCACCTCTTGTGAAGGCAAATTAGCCATGGCAAAAGCTGCCTGAGGCGCGCACAATAACAGCATCATGACACATAAACGAATAAACATAATCACTCCTTGGTAACAACGTCATCGATCCATTGAAGATAATCCCCGCTTCCCTCCACAATGGGCAAGGCAATGATTTCCGGGGTTTGATAACTATGTAACTTTTGAACCTTAGCGACCAGCTTCTTAAAAAGTCTCTGCTGCGTCTTTAACATCATCAAGGTCTCCGTGCTGTGATCCGTCTTTCCCTGCCACGTAAACCATGATTCTACACCTTCCACCAAATTAGCACAGGCGATCAGCTTATCCTTAAGAAGCTCTCCTGCAATCTTTCTGGCTTCAGTTTTATTCTTGGCAGTGACCAATACCACAATGGTGGAGTTTGTTTTCATAGCAACACCATCAGGGAAATCATCCGACCTGATTTCTCTGCATCCCGTCGGAAAGAAAAATATTTAGGATTGCAGCAGGTGCAGATCCCTGTGTTCTTGATATTCTCTTTTTTGATTCCTGCCTTTAACAGCTGCTTGTAATTACTCTTCGTGATATCGACATATAACTTGCCGGCCCGCTCGATAATTTCATTCGGAAAATACTGACGAAACTCTTCTCCCACCTGATAACAGCACGGCTGAATCGACGGACCCAGGACGACCTGGATATCTTCAGGCTTACTACCAAACACATTCTTCATGCGTTCGATCGTCTTAAGAGCTATTTCCTTATGCGTCCCCTTCCATCCGGCATGAGCCACGCCAATAGCGTGCTTCACAGGATCAAAAAAAAGAATCGGAACACAATCCGCCGTGCGAATAGCCAAAGGCAGATTGCTCTGGCAGGTCACATAGGCATCGGCATCCGGACAGCCTGATGCGCTCCGAGGAGAATCCTTAGCAACAAGAACGTCATCGCCATGCACCTGCTTACGCCAGAAGACGAAAGGCACATCCAGAGAGCATTCCTTCTTTAAATACTCCCGCTGCTTGAGCAACAAGGGCGCATCAAAATCCGTCGGCTGAAAATCCATACTCTTATCGCTGATAAAGGCAACAACATCCTGTCCTTCAAAGAATCTCATAGATCCTCCAACACAATGTGAGTCGTCGGTGTTGGCAGACCGACCTGTCCGGCAGGCAGGTCCTGAACATCACGCAGTTTACGCTCGATCGTGCGAGACTTTCTGGTAGCGTCCTCGATATTCTTACTCGCTAAATCCAATTTCTCCTTCGTCTTATCTAACAGATCTCCGAACTTGCCAAACTCACCTTTGACCACACCCAAGAGCTCCCAGACCTGGGAGGCTCGTTTTTCAACAGCCAGCGTACGAAAGCCCATCTGTAAACTGTTTAAAAGCGCCGCAATCGTGGTCGGACCTGCGACGGAGATACGATACTCTCGTTGAAGAAATTCACAAAGTCCTGTTCGACGAAGAACCTCGGCATATAGACCTTCAATGGGCAGATACAAAATTGCAAAATCCGTCGTGTAAGGCGGATCAATATACTTATCCTTGATCTTCTTAGCCTCCAACTTAATTCTGGCTTCAATCGCCTTGGTGCATTCCTCGATCATGGCGTAATGGCCTTCTTCCTGCGCCTGCATCAGTCGTTCATAATCTTCTTTAGGAAACTTTGCATCAATCGGAATATAAACCCCCTCTTCACGAGGCAGCTTGATAGCAAATTCCACAGGGTCATTGCTCCCCTTCTTGGTGATGTAATTCTTCTCATACTGTTCCGGCGTCAGGATCTGTTCCAACAAATTCCCCAGCTGAATTTCTCCCCAGGTGCCGCGCGTCTTGACGTTGGTCAGAACCTTCTTCAAATCGCCCACACCGGCCGCCAGCGTCTGCATCTCCCCTAATCCCTGATGCACCTTCTCCAATCGATCACTGACTAACTGAAAGGATTCTCCCAAACGCTTCTCGAGGGTTTCATGCAACTTTTCATCCACCGTCTGACGAATCTTCTCTAACTTGTTGCTGTTATCCAGCTGAATCTCACTCAGTTTCTTTTCCACCGATTCACGAATACGCTCAAGTTTCTGTTCGTGCATGGCAGAAAAGGCATTGAGATTCTGCGTCATGACCTGTTGTCCGCGATCCTGATTCTTCTCCAACGCGCTTTGACGGGTCAGAAGCATAATCAATAACGCCACAGCGACCGTCATCACAATCACTAAGACAATCATCATTACCATTCTATTTTTTCCTGTGTAAATTTCATTAATTGACCATGGGTATCAAAGTATAGATACACTTTATCTTTAGCCTTTTGTGGGATGGCGTTACGATAAAGCCAGCGATCCCGGGGAAGTCCGTCAATAGTCACGGTTTTTTTAGCAATCGGTTCACCAAAATTCGTCAGAATCGCTGTTTGATCCGGGTAATTCTTAATTTTATTGGTATTGATGGCCACCAACAGGGCATCATAGGAAGCATTGATTTGATCAACCAACTTGCCCTGAACATTCTTATCCCGGGAATACCCTCCCATCATAATCAGCTCGTCGGCATGATTAATAACGGCACAGCCGGAAAAACTAATAATTAAAAAAATTGTCATGCCCGAATGTTTGAGTCGGGCATCTAGGACTTCAGCCAACCTCTGGACCCCCGACAAAAACATTCGGGGGTGACAGAATTCAAAAAAATGTTTTTGTCTCATTTAGAAATATCGATTTTTTCTTGTGCTAAATTATCGATCTTGACAGTGATTTCTCTTAAACGTTTTTGAATATCCTTAAGCCTGATCCCGCATTCTTTGATCATCTCCTGATCACGGCCAAAAGAATCACTGAGGAATCTGGACTTCACGTAGCTTTCTGTTTCCAGCTCGCTCTTTTCCTTCTCTAAATTCTTCGTTTCTCTTTTAATAGCTTCTAAACGCAAAAGAGCTTGATTGTGTTTGGCATGCGCATCCATCACCAGAGACTGAGGCTTACTGTCTTCCTTCTGCTTTTGCTTCTTAGCCTGCTCTAAAGCCATAGCGACCTGAGCCTGAGATTTTTGCTTCTGATTAATATCAATCCCCGCCTTCTTCTCGAGATAATAATCCAATCCGCCGTGATAATGCTTCAGACCGCCATTATCCACCTCAATCATATGCGTGGCAATTTCCTTCATGAAGAACAAATCGTGACTGATAAACAACAACGTTCCCTGATAATTTCTAAAGCAGGTCGTCAACGCTTCAACCCCGTCGATATCCAAGTGGGTCGTAGGCTCGTCGAGGCAGATAAAGTTAGGAGGATTAACCAACAGCTTCGCTAAGATCAAACGACTTTTCTCTCCCCCGGAGAGGACGTTGACAGGTTTAAACACGTCGTCGCCTCTAAAGTTAAAAACTCCCAGAAGAGTTCTGGCCTGAGTTTGAGGAACACTTTTACTGGAGGCCGACATCAACTCTTCCATCGCCGTACGATTAGGATTAAGAACATCCAGACGAGTCTGAGAGAAATATCCCAGGTCGACCTGATGACCCAGCTTGTAGGTTCCCGAGTCAAATGGCACAACACCGGCAGCCATCTTCAATAACGTCGATTTACCAGCCCCGTTGGGACCCACCAGACAAATCTTCTGCCCACGGATAATTTCCAGATCCACCTTTTCATAGACGACCTTATCTTTATACGCCTTAGAAATATTCGTCATTGTCAGGACGGTATACCCGCTTTCACGCGTCGCTGGAAAATCAAAATCACGAATGGAATGTTTCTCCTGAGGAATATCAATCTCATCTAAACGCTCTAACTGACGGCGTTTGTTACGAACAGCTCCGGAGAAGTTAGGCTGAGCATGAAAACGTTCCGCAAAACGCTCCAACTGTTCACGCTTCTTATCCACCACCTTAGCCTGTTTCTCCAGGGACTTCAAACGCATCGCCTTAGCTTCCTCATACTCCTCGTAATTACCCTTAATCTTGGTAGCCCTGCCGTCTTCTAGAATCATGGTGTAATTGGTGACATCGTTTAAGAAAACCTTATCGTGGGAAATCATCAGAAAGGTTCCCGGATAGTCGGCTAAGAAACCTTTCAACCACAGGGTAGCTTCCAAATCCAAATAGTTGGTCGGCTCGTCGAGCATCAGAAGATCGTATTGATAGACCAAAAGCTTAGCCAACTGCGCGCGCATCTGCCAACCACCGGAGAGATTCGCAATGGGTTTGTGAAACTCAGGCTCCTTAAATCCTAAACCGCTTAAGATTTTCTCAGCCTTATGCTCCAGATCATAAATCCCTGCCGTCTCTAACAACTCCAGAATATCCCCATAACGATTAGAATCCGCCTTATTTTCCTCTTCCAGCTTATGTTTTTCTTCCAACAGCTTTCGGATCTCATCATTCCCCGACGTCATCTCGTCCATAACTGTACGATTCGACGGGTAACTCGATTCCTGCGCCATGTATCCAATCTTAATCCCCTTCTGGATCTGAACACTTCCTGACGACGGTTCTAATTGACCTAAAATGATTTTAAAAATAGTTGTCTTACCTGCCCCGTTAGGACCGGCTAACCCAATACGTTCATTCGCAAAAATACTCAGCGTAATGTTCTTCAGTAAAAGGCGTGTATCGAAGTTTTTTGAAATGTTAAGTAAGGTAATCATGATTTGTTAGACGTCACTGTTGATAACGACTGAATCTCCTGTTGTGTCAGTTCTCGATACTGACCGATGGTTAACGACCCTAAATGCAAAGGGCCAATGCTGATGCGTTTTAAAAAGAATACTTTATGCCCCACACTCCAGAGCATCCGACGAATCTGACGCTTTTTGCCTTCATGAATGGTGATTTGGAACTCCGTATCCGCGACATTATAGCGAACTTGAGCTATACGGCAAGGAGCAGTTTTTTCATCCTCAATCATCACTCCCTGCTGCAGTTTGCTCTGATTCGCCTGACTGAGCTTGCCATGGGCATGCACCACGTAGGTTTTATCCAGATGAAACTTAGGATGTGTCAGACCGTAGGCCCAGGTCCCATCATTGGTCATCAACAGCAATCCTTCGCTGTCCTTATCCAAACGTCCCACCGGAGACAGATGCTGCAAATTCTTAGGCAACAAATCCAAAACAATCTTATCCGCAAAAGGATCGTCTCGGGTTGTCGTATACCCCGGAGGCTTATGCAACATCACATAGGTATAGGACTTAACAACAACTTTTTTTCCGTCGACCGAAATATCCTCATCCCCACTGACATCAAAAGAAGGTTCCCATTCAACACGGCCGTTCACCTTCACCTGCCCGTCTTGAATCAGCGCCATGGCTTCACGCCTGGAACAAACACCGTTATGGGATAGAAAGACTTGCAAACGCATGATTAGAATTTCTTGGCTGACCGACGAAGAACAGGAGAATCTTCGACTAACCCCCGTTGACGCAGGGCTTCGTAAATGACAATGGCTCCACAAACAGAAACATTCAAAGAATCAGCCTTGCCATTCATAGGAATTTTCATATCGATATCCGTATGCTTCACCCAGAACTCGCTTAACCCCTGATCCTCAGAACCCAGAACAATCGCCACAGGACCTGTAAAATCTACATCCGTATAATTCTTGGTACTTTGAGGAAACAGACTGCAGGTTTTAATTTTGTAACGCGTCAGGAAATCCAAGACCGCCTGACTATCGGCGATGGCCGTCGGAACACTAAAAACCGTTCCTGTACTGGCACGAATCACATTAGGATTAAACAAATCTGTTTTGGCATCGACCAAGATCAAACCATCCACACCGGCGGCATCACAGGTGCGTAAAATCGCACCAATATTCCCCGGCTTCTCAAGAGCCTGAACAATGACATACAAGGATGTTCCGGCAGGTTTTAAATCCGATAAGGCCTTCTGGGGAATACGGCCCAGGGCTAAGAGACCTTCCAGTCGCTGACCAAAGGCCAACTTCTCAAAGACAGCCTCATTGACTTCCACAATCTTAATATTCCGATGTTTAAGAAGCGCCAGCAAATGCTGTTCATCTTGTTCCGGCAACAGCGAGGGGCAGACAAAAATCTTTTCAATATCGACACCGGCATCAAAAGCCCGATAAATCTCACGGATACCGTCGATAATGGTCAGTCCATACTCTCTTCGCGTCTTTGCCTCCCTAAGAGCAATGGCTTGTTTAACAGAATCGTTCTGAAGACTGGTGATGATTTCTTTATGCATACAATCAATACTCCTTTAAATTCCCCTCCCCTTGTGGGAGGGGCTAGGGGAGGGGGCACAAAAAGAGATATCTCTCTATTTATACCCCCACCTAGCCTCCCCCATAAAGGGGGAGGAATACAGTTAGCTTATTAAAACCTTCTCAATCTCTTGATTCACATCAAACGCCTTGGTCGACCAGGAACGAATCATCTCGTTCTTCTTCGTCGGCCACAACGACGCCCAGGTATCCCATCCCGACTTAGGCCCGGGACGATTCACCCAGGGACTATTGGGATAATAACTAAAAACCCCGTCGGGAAACATATGATTCTTGATGGCTTTATACGTCCAATACGCGCGATGAAAACCAAACTCATCAAAGCAGCCTAAGATATCTTCAATAGACTTATCTTCACCATAGGCGCCGCCCCGGCTATGCGTTCCCCATTCTCCGACGAAAATAGGACATTGACGCCTCTTAGCCGTCTTGGCGTAACCGGATAAGAATTGACGGATAGCTCCCTTATCCCAAGTTCCTGCCTTTGACTTCAAGGGATACCGTAAACCAGGAATAAAATTAAATGAAAACTCTAAGGCTCCATAATAATGGATACTTAAGCACAGATTGTCATCGTTGAAGTCTTCTAAAATATCAATATCCTGAGACCAACGACTCCCCTCGACAAAAAGAATATGTTTCTGATCAATCGCCCGAATTTTCCCAATCAGTTCCTTATAAAAACGATTTAAGAGCGCCATATCCTCTAGCACAGGTTCATTGAGAAGATCATATCCGGCCACCGCAGGTTCATCTTTAAAATGATCACCTAGGTATTCCCACAGAGCGATTGTTCTCTTTTGATTCTCGCTATTCGTCCACAAATCCGCCTGCCCTAAACTATCTGAATGCCAGTCATGATTCTGGGCACCAGGTGCTGCATGCAAATCTAAAATCACCCATAGGCCATGTTTCTTAGCCAAACGCACCGCCTCATCCAGATAGGCCAACCCCGAAGCGCTGTATTGATACAGCGACGTTTCAATGAGACGGTAATTAAATGGTAAACGAATGACATTCATCCCCCAGGCAGCCACATTCTTAAAATCCTGTTCTAAGATAAACGCCTTTCGAAATTCAAATTCAAACTCTTCAAGAGCCTTCGCCCCTAACTCTTGAGCAAAATTCTTCTTAAACACCTGCTCCGCCTTATTCGGCGCTCCCATGAAATAACCTTCCATCATCAGCCAGCCGCCAAAATTAATTCCATGAAGCAGGACAGGCTTGCCACTAGCGTCGACGATGGTTGTTTTATTTGTCTTTAAAAAAGATGCTTTCATAATTTTATATAGTCTGTCGTTCCCGAATGCTTTTGTCGGGAACCTAGAACTTTGGCCAACCCTGGATCCCCGACTAAAACATTCGGGCCTGCCTGCCGGCAGGCAGGGATGACAGCTTTACCTATAAAGAATACTTCTGTAGAAATTGTTTTAAACCCTCTTTTACTCTGAAATCATGAACAATGCCACCCTCATAATGTCCACCATAAATCTCAAGAAAGGCCTTAGGTTCTTTCGCCTTCTCATAAAGCTTACGTCCCATCTCAAAGGGAACAATGTGATCTTCTCGGCTGTGCATAAAAATTTTAGGTACCGTGATTTTACCTATTTTACCAATTGAATCAAACTTAATACTCATAAAAAACGCAGGGAGTGAAGGATACAATCGCCGGGCCATATCCGCCGCTGACGTGATCGACGACTCCACCATCAAGGCTGCTAATTTTCTCTTGGTTGCTAAATCAACAACTACCGCCCCCCCTAAGGAAGCCCCATAGGCGATAATACGAGCGTGATCAATATCGCTTCTTGTCTGTAAATAATCATAAACAGCCAAGGCGTCCAGATAGATCCCCTTCTCTGAGGGATGACCTTCACTTTTCCCATAGCCTCGATAATCAAAGATCAGAATATTACATCCCATATCATGCCAGAACTTAACCTTCAGGATACGTTCACCGATCGTGCCAGCATTCCCGTGCGCAAATATAATCGTCGAGGCTGGCTGTACAGCACTTTTCACAAACCAGCCATTAATCTTAACTCCATCCGACGTTGAAATAAAAATATCCTCGTAGGCTAAACCAACACTCGCCGGTGTTGTATGAATAAGCTTCCCGGGATAAAAAACCGAAGATCGTTCTATAAACTTCACCAGAAGATAAAGAGAGGTCAATACAATCAGAAAAAGAATCGCTAGAATCGTCATAAAGCGAGGAGACATGTTTAGAGATTTCTTAAAGGAATCAAAGCAATCATTAACCGGATGGCCTTAATAATATCTTCAATACGGCAGGGCTTGACTAAATAATGATCGGCTTGCAGCTCAAAACCTTTTTGCAAACTCTCCATTTCGCCCTGAGCGGAGACAATAATCACTGGAATCCATTTCTTGGAAGGTGGCGTATTGCGCAGATGACTTAAAACCTCAAAGCCAGTTAAATGCGGCATGTTCAAATCTAAAAGAATAACATCTGGATTTTCGCTCTGAATCTTCTCCCAGGCTTCCTTTCCATCATTCGCCGAAACGACATCAAATCCGGCAGAAACTAATTTAAGAGCCATAATTTCAAGAACGGCGGGTTCATCATCAGCGATAAGGATTTTAAGAGAGGCCATATAAAAAACCAGTATAGGTAATAATTAAATCTTAACGGGCTGATGAATACTTCTTTAAATCGTAGGTAATTTCTTTATTGGGCATGGCAATGCGTTCAATAGCGACGCCTGCTTTAGAAAAGAATGTTTCTGCCAAGGTATCATGATAATCGGAGAATATGACAACGCGTTTGATCCCTGCCACAATCAACGATTTAGCGCAGGTGGTACAAGGCATATTGGTCACATAGGCTGAGGATCCTTCAACAGCATTTCCACGACGGGCAGCCTGAACCAAGGCATTCATCTCGGCATGAACAGTCCGCACACAGTGATTATCGACAACCATGCACCCAACATCTTCACAATGCTCATCCCCAGGAATGGAGCCGTTGTAACCTGTAGAAATTACATTCTTATTCTTAACCAAAACACAACCACAATGCATCCGAGGACAGGTGGCCCTCTCAGAGGCTAACATGGCTAACTTCAAAAAATATTCATCCCAATTAGGTCGTTTCATAGTCACCATTCTACTACAAATTCTGAATCTTCCGAGAAATTCTTTCAATAGCTTCTCTAAAGACTTCCCCTTGAGGCAGAAGGCTTAAAATTAAATACCCTTCCCTATCAAAATCAAAAAAATACCCCGGGTGTACCAAGACCTGTTCTGTCCTTAATACATCTAAAATAAAATCTTCTTCTGAATACAAGGACGGGACATCAATGATGGCATACCATCCCCCCTCGACCGACAACACCTTCAAGGGATAGTGTCGCAATGTCTCTAAATTCGCCTGAACTCTTTGGAGAATCTGTCCCTGAATCTGGCTGGCTTGAGGCAACCAGGAGGCCAGGGAATTTTGAACAGGTGTGTTCACAGATAAATAGGTATCCGCAATAATCTCCAGACGCTCCAGAGCCTCTTGCAGAGTTTTCTTAGGACCATTAGCAGCAATCCAGGAGAGCTTCATCTGAGGAAGACCCAACACCTTGGATATTCCACTTAAGACGAAGGTCAATACCTTCGTATTCTCGACCAGACTCACCGCCGGCAAATCCTTCTTCAACTGATAGTCCAGAAAGACCTCATCGGAAATAATCGCCATCTGGTGCGACGCGCACTGCTCATTTAAGAATGTCAGATCATCCTTGCTGATATAGGAACACGTCGGATTATTTGGATTAACAAGAATCACAGCTCTTGTCTTAGATGTGACCAAATCCAAAAACGCCTCTCGATCGATCTGCCAACGTCCCTCTTCATAGACCATGGGATAATAATCAAAGCCCACGTCATGAAGTTCGATAAGAAATTGAAATAGCGGATAGCTGGGCTTAGGGATTAAAACATGATCTCCGGGATTGGTTAAAAGCTTTAATAAAAAAGAATACCCTTCGGAAGTGCCGGAGGTTAACACCAGATGTTCAGGGCTTAGAGCATACTGTCTTTGCTGATAATAACTCTCTACCGCTCGACGAGCCTTGATCGTTCCCTTGGACTCCGGGGCGTAGGTCAATGCCTCAGACGAGGATAACTCTTCCAACCAATTCTTAGGATATTGAAAACCACAACGGGTAGGATTGGATTCGGTTAAATCCAAGATAGGCGTCCCATCGCTTCGCATCTTCTCGATGGCTAAACTTAAAGGATTATTCTCTAAAGACCAGTTGATACGTTTGGCGAATGGATACAAAGACATCGTTTTATGCCGTCGGAGGAGTTTTTAACTGCGCTAATTCTTGTTCTTTAGCTTTAAGCTTTTTATTTAATTCATCGTAATCCGATTTCGCCACCCACTGAATATCTGCCTTACGTTTCGAAAGCTCTTTATTCTGATCACGCAGCTCTTTGAGATCCTTATTAGCCTGAAGCAGGGTTGTTTCTAAACTATTGGCCTTTGTGTTTGAAGCCCTCTTCTCATCTTGCGAGACATCCAACTTGGATTTCAATTCAGCGATCTGCTGCTCCAGGCGAATACGAGAAGAATGTTCCTTTTCCAAATCCGACTCGGTACGAATCAGCTGAGCCTTCAATTCTTTTTCATTCGCCTTGGCTTTATCCAGATTCACCTGTTCCTTCTCGCGCCAGCTTTTCTCCTGAGACAGCTTATCCACTAAATTCTTATCATGGTCTTTTTGGGAAGAAATCTGTTTCTCTAAATCCTTCTGATGCATCTTAATCTTTTCAAGTTCCCCTATAAGATTATTATTCTGCTTCTCCCAACGTTCCGCAATCACCTTCCAGTCACGACTAGCCTCAAGCTTTGCCGCAGAATCAGAAGCCACCTGCGACTTAAGTTCCTTAACCTTCTTCTTCGCCTTAGTCGTCGACTCTGAAGGCATGGTATAAATAATCCATCCTAATATCCCTAGTACAATTAAACCGACAAGAATCATCCAAAACATATTTTCTCCAATCATTAATGATAGTGCAGTATACCATTAAAGCTTAGCCAATATCTCATCTTCTTTACGCGATACGAAACCCATCATAGGAAGAATACTTGGAATCGGAGCGATCTTAATAATCACCGGATGCACCCCGGAGAAATTGCCTTTTTGAAACTGAGCTAACATAGCGGCATCAAACTTAAGAGAAATTGTCTGCCCATCAACATCCATCAAAAGATTCTTAGCGTTAAGATCAATACCCCCCTGGATAAGCTCAGGAGATTTTGCAACGCTACTTACAGCAGCTTTATCCTTCATCTTTGTGTCTAACCAAATAAACAAATCCGCAATCCCCCGCGTTGACTCTATTTCAAAACCACTTAAAATTGCTTCATGAGTCTCTCGACCAACTGAAGTCGGCGAAAATCCCACAATCAAAGTATTCGGACTTAATCTCTGAATCGTATTGACAATGTTTCTTAACGTTGCAGTATCCTCTCTATAAAAACCACTACCAATAACAATAGCATCAGGTTTATTCTTATGACTCAATTCTTCCTCAAGATTTCTGAAATTATAAACAAACCTTGATTTAGAATTGTTTACTTGATCATACCTCTGATACGTCTCCTTCAAATCAGAATGATCAACAAAAAGTATGGTTTTACCATGGAAATCATGTTTTAAAGATGCCGACACATCTTCGGTTATATTCATCGCGGCATCACTCTTACCGGCGACAGCAGCTAAGACCATCATTGACACTGAATCCTGCGATAGAATCCTCCTGACCTCCTGATCAAGAATATCCCGATACAACTCTTCAACTCTGGTCTTCTTCTGATCCAGGCTGTCTCGGGAACGATCCATCTGAATCGCTAACACCATCCAAGCCACGGAAGAATCCGTTAAATCCCTACTATGCTTCTCACGGAAATCCTTTTTTATCTCTTCAAAAAGATCAATATCCTCACTTATATGACTGTTGAATATCTCTGAAGACAATCTATTCGCAACAACAGATAAAACCATCGTTGCCAAAGCTTCGCTGGAAAGAGTCTCGTTATAACCCCCTGAAAATTCCTGATCCAATCTCTTAAAAAGAGCAATAATCTGATCAACATTTCCTTCCTTAGATAAAGCCATCACCGAAGCCAGCACCAAGGTTGCTACGGTGGTATCTGAAGGGATATAAGACTTACGCAAGGCTTCCCTATTAAACGTCTTAAAAAGATGAATCATTTCATTTGTTTTATCGTCTAAAGAAATCTTTTCAGGATTCATCATCGCCAGCACTAGCGTTGCCAAGGAGGTGTCTGATATCATTAGAAAATCCTTTTTCATTTTCTGCCGTAATTGATCAAAAACACCAACCACTTCATCTCGTTTTTTATCCAGACCTTCATCAGAAGAATTCTGCTCCACGGCAAACGCCAAGGTTGCAATACTTGTATCCGACAACGTCGTATCAAACCGCTTGCGCGTTTGCTGATCTATCCCCTTAAAAAGACTTGTCACCTTTAACACTGGAGAAACCGATGACATGGCTCCGTCAGAAACTCCCGTTACCTGTTGAATATTCTCCAAAATGAGTTTCTGTTTTTGCACACCATTCTCTTGATCACTCCGATTCATTATTGTTGTTACAAAAATCATCGCTCCATCTACAGAGTGCCGCGCAAACATCGCCGCATCTGGATCTGTTATTGGAACAATCTTAGGATCAGGATGAACTTCAAGCCCGCCGGAGAAATACTTTCTAGGAATCGCCTGGCCACTTTGGACATCTTCCTTAATATAGTTAAAGACCCCCTTCTTATACGCCTTAAGATACTCCTGATATATCTGTTCCTTAATCGTCTTATCCGACACGTCAACGCCGTTAATCTTATCTTTGTTGCTATACACCTGATTCAACAGAGCTTCTTTCAGGTTCTTCTTGTACCAGGCAGCTAGAATCATGGAATGAAAAATCTGACGCAAATTAGCAAAATTCTTGCCGGTGTTGATTTCTTTGTCGAGCTCAGGCAGAACAATTTCACGGATGATTTGAGAACCGATACTATGCGCCTGCTTGTCATCCCCGAATGTTTTTGTCGGGGATCCAGGGATTGCATATTCTAGGTTCCCGACAGAAGCATTCGGGAATAACAAAGGATTGTTATGTTTCTCCATCGACAAATAATCTTCCTCCAACATTACCTTCAAATGCGAAGCCACCACAAAGGCGGTGTTGTCATGAACATAGACCTTCGCCTTATCCGCCACAATCCATACCTTATTAAAGGTATTCACCGGCACCTGACTGGAACCATAGACTTGCTGCGCCTTCGCGTAAACCCTATTCCAGAATTCCTTCCCCAAATCCTTCTCGGGATATATTAAAGAAGCTGTCAGCTGTTTTAAAACGTAATCCTGTGCCAACATATCCCGACCCATTTCCGTTTGACCTAATTGATCCGGAATAATGCGGTCTTTTTCATAAGGAGACAGGTTCACCCACAGATCGTTCTCAGGGATAGTCAGACTAGCGAGGAAATATTTAATAAGTTTCTCAGATTCTGCCCGTAGGGGCTGGGCATGCCCAGCCCGTACATCCAACCCAGAATTACCAGTATCAATCAGAAAATCAAAAAGAATCGGGTTTTCAGGATGAACGTGCAGCCCCTTAGCAATGACAGGAACAAAGGACGATGTCAAATTGAGCATGGTCCCTGGCTTGGGCATCCCCAAATCCGCCGGACTTTGAGCCAAGGCGCGAGCTGGAACTAGAAAACTGGCTATAAAGCACAGGTTCACAACGCCCACGATCAAACGAAAAGAAAAAGACTTTCTCTGGTTTAAACCAACCATTGTCAAAAACCTCCAAAAAGTATTATTTAGATATTTAGAAATAAAACGTTGCGAGAGTATAGCATATTCTTAACCAAATTCCAGTCAGGGCAAATCTTGTACCTTGAATCATTGGGTAGCTTGATAATCGATGATTTGATCGAGGTTTTTGCGCGCTTCTTTATAGGAGGGGTTTAATCCTAACGCCATTTTAAAATATTGTTCCGCCTGCAATTTATCACCTTCCTGGATATAACAGAGACCAATATCGTTAAGTAATTTGACATTGCGAGGAGTCAGGACAAGGGCTTGATTAAAGGTATCAATGGCCTCCTTATAATGATGGGTTTTCATATAGATTAATCCCCTGTTTTCTAAAACAACATCCTCTGGAGATTGCCCTAAATCCTGCTGAGCTTGACAAGGGGGATAAGGGGTGGTGAACAAAAGAAAAAAAGCGATGATAAGGCTCTTTAAAACCTTCTGAAAAAAATTATGATGCAAACTGCTGCTTAAGCTTGATCGCATTGACCTTAACTTCCTCGAATTGACCATCAACCACTTTAAGCAACTCCTCCATACTTGTCGCGTTACCTTCCTTAGCGGCCTGCTCCATTTGTAGACAGGTTGCATAAAGACGTTTGGCGGAAATATTACCAGAAGCCCCCTTCATCGAATGAGCCACTTCTTTAATCTTTACAAAATCTTTTGAAGCAATAGCCGTCGCTAAAGCTTCACGCTTCAGCACAAAATCTTCCTGATAAATATCTAACAATTCCAACAACAACTCTTTATCATCTTGAACTCTTTCAAGCACATCTGGTAGATCTATAATATCGTCGGCCATCACTTTTCCTTTCTTTTAAACTCTCCAAAGTCTAATTCTTCATGCGTTGAGAAACCAAGGTCACTATTTCATTGTAAAGAACTGTTCGTTCTATGGGCTTAGAAACATACCCATCCATGCCAGAAGTCAAATATCGTTCACGGTCCCCAGACATGGCATTGGCTGTCATCGCAATAATGGGCACATGCATACCCGTCTGCTTCTCTTCCCGGCGTATCACCTGGGTCGTGGCAACACCGTCTAAGACAGGCATTTGATCATCCATCAAAATAACATCAAAAGACTGCTTCAAAAGAATATCCAGAACTTCCTGACCATTAATAACCGCTGTACTTTGCCAGCCAAATTTCTCTAAAATCTTAACCGTGATTTTTTGATTAATCAAATTGTCTTCAGCCACTAAAATGCGCAAATGTTTAACTTCTTCTGGCAAAGCAACGCTAACATTCTGTCCCGTCTTATCTTGTACCGTTGAAATGGCATGGGGCTTGTAACCAAAAATGATTGTAAAACAAAAAGTACTTCCTTGTCCTTCCACACTATCAACCCATAGCTGCCCACGCATCATCTCTACTAGCTTCTTACATATGGCCAAACCTAAACCTGTCCCTCCATAGCGACGGGCAGTTGTATTATGCGCTTCCGTAAAAACATCAAAAACTGTCTCAATATTTTTCTTAGGGATGCCAATCCCCTGATCAACGATTTCAAACTTAACAACACAATCATCTTCTGATAAAGACTCCACATGAACCCGAGCCTCCACCTTACCTTGATGAGTAAACTTGATGGCATTATTAACTAAATTCATCAAAATCTGACGCAAACGCACCGCGTCTCCAATCAACACTCGAGGCAATTTAGGATCAATCGTCCAAACCAAATCAATCTGTTTGCTGCGCGCTAAAACGGCTAGGCCTTTGCAGACATTCTTGACAATATCCGCAACCTGAATCTCCATCTCCTCAATAACAACCTTACCGGCTTCAGCTCGAGAAAGATCTAAAATATCATTAATCAAACTCAATAAATTCTGCGCCGAGTCCTTAGCCACCACCAAATTATCTTTTTGTTCCTCTGATAACGAGGTGTCCAGGGTTAAATCAATCATCCCAATAATGGCATTCATAGGAGTCCGCACCTCATGGGACATCTTAGCCAAGAAAACGCTTTTGGCATGATTAGCTTCCTCAGCGACCAGCTTAGCCTGAACCAATTCTTTTTCGACCACTTTCGATTGAGTTAAATCATTTAAAATACAAATAGAACCAATAATCTCCCCTTTAGAATCTTTAAGAACAGTGATGGAAGCGTTTACATCCAGGGTTGTTCCGTCATGACAGATGACCTTAGTCATAATATCCGACTGCATTCCCTTTTTTCGAATATTCAAAGAACGTAAACGTTCCCATTCTTCTACGGGGAAAAATTCATGAACAGGTCTATTAAAAAGTTCCTTCTTCGACATGCCCAACATCTTTTCAGCCATGCGATTCCACGTCACAATTCTCTCATTAGCATCAGCGACAGTAATAGCGGCAGGGGAATGCTCAAAAATAACACGAAACATTTCTTTTTGTTCTGAAAAATTTTCTTGAGGAAGCTGCTGTGGATGGTGTTGATGGGTCATATTTTAAATCGTAATTTAATATTCTTTAAAATAGCAGCCAAGGTAAAAACTCCCATAAGAATCACTAAAAGCTTTAAACAAATTCTCAACACTTTAAACCAATCATGTGGACTATCCGGCTGTGAAAAGCGCTGAACCACTAATGAAACTAGGAATACGGCAACCACAATAATAAAACCACAAACCAAAAACACAAAAGCCGCAAAAAGAAGAGAAATCAATACCACCGCTAGGTGATAAAACCAGATATTTCCCTTCGCAATCTTACTGGCAGCTAACCCTATACGTTGCATAATTAATCTCTTTTAAAACTGCTTTAAATAATACCATTGAAAGTAAAACTCACCAAGTACTCATCGCTCAAATTTAACAACACTCTGCCACCATTCATGACTATCCCACGTCAGAGCTGTTTTCCATAATTCTTTAGCCGTCTTGGTTTTAAGATGATCCGGGGCTCGCTTAAAAAACGTTTTAGCCACAGGATACCCATTGTCCATGTATTCCTTAGCCTGAATCAGACATTCTAGAATATCGGCATCCCGCGCCACGATACTTTCAGGAGTAACCTGCTGATTATAGGATTGTCGCATACCAGACAACTCACCCTTAACCTTAGCATTAAGGTTCTGAATTTGATCATCAAAAGCTTTTTGTTCAGCAGCACGGAATTCAATATAATAATGTCCCATTTTATGCAAATCATTAATACGCGCTTCGTGAATATCATTAAACAGCGTCATCCCCATAACAGCAAAAGGATCCACCCCTTCGCAATGGGCAATGTAATAACCAATCAAGGCGCACCGGAAGCAATGCTCGGCCACTGTTTCAGGATTCTCTATACCTGCCACCCACCAACCACTTCTTTTGACACGCTTCAACAATCCCGCTTCCGCAAAAAAATTGAGCGCATGCTTTAACTCCGTTTGGGATGGTACTTTCGTGGTTTTTGACTTACTTGTTTTTTTGACGGATGATTTCATAACATAAAATAGAAGCCGCATGAGCCACATTCAGCGACATACGAGCAGCCTTCATGGGGATCATAACTTCTTGATCCAGTTTTTTACGGATAATCTCACGAACACCTTTTTCTTCAGAACCCAAAACCAACCCTAAGGGATACTGCATCTTGACATCAAAAATGGATTTAGAATCCGTAATGGCTGTTCCCATAATCCAAAAACCCGCTTTCTTAGCCTTTTCGATGGCATTAGCCAGATTGGATACGCGGGCAATAGACACAAAATTGTCTCCTCCGCAGGCAACTCTTAAAACAGATTCCGTTACACTGACAGAGTCTGACGTCGGAAGAACAATCCCAAACTCACCTAAACTGCCGCAGCTACGAATAATACCACCGAGATTCTGAGGATCCGTTAAATTATCCAAAAACAGAATACTCCAATGCTTGCTAATGGCTGTTTCTAACAGATCATCGAGCATCACATAGGCAAAATCTTCCACATCCGCCACAATCCCCTGTGAATTCACATTCTGAGCCAACCTTTGAATCTTGGTATAAGGCACAGCGGTCACAGAAATGCCAAATTGCTTTCCCTTCTGATGAATATAGGCAGACTCCGCATGTCCCTGTTCAATGAATATACATTTGATGGTTTTTGGATTACTCTTTAATCGTTCTAAAACAGGATTCTTGCCGTATAATTTCATTTCTTAATTCCCAATCTCAAATAAAATAATGGCTTAAGGATACTCCACCAGCTTATCAATGGAATCATCTTCGTATAACCGCCTAATTGTTTGGGCGGATAAATCTTGGTGACAAATACTTCCGTAAATTTATGCCCTAAGGTAATCGTCTTCCACAAAATATACGGTTCAAGCTCATAGGTGTCGAGCCACTTCTGATTAAGGTTAATCCGCTGATCATCAAATAAAGAAAGACGAATAGCACGAAAACCATTGGTTGTATCTGTCAAATGACGACCGGTAAACAAAGAAAACACCCACGGATGCATCCTCGTCGCTAATTTGCGATAAAAAGGCATCTGGCCACCGGTTCCAACCTTGCCGAAATAACGAGACCCCTGCACCACATCAAAACCTCTTTCAACAATAGGATCTAGCAAAAAAGGGATCTCTTCCGGATTATCTTTATCATTACCCGCCATAATCACAATCACTTCATAGCCACTCTGACGGGCATACTCAATCGCTGTGCGGATGGCCGCTCCGACGCCACTTCTTTGAGCATGCTTAATCGTTTTGACTCCCTGATCTTTATACTCCGCAATCATTTCGGTTGTTCCATCGGTAGAACCGTCATCGACGATTAAATAATCCACCTTACCATACATGCGGCTGTTTAAGAATCTCTTAATCACAAGACGTAATTTAACGTGCTCATTAAAGGCAACAGGACAGACGAGAATTTTAGGCATCATACTAGGATTTTGGGACCACATGGTTTTCTTCGATACGGTAATTTAGACCGCAAGTGCATCCTAAATTCTTATCAAGTTTACGGCCGCAACGGCAGGCATGGCCGGAAATACGTGCAGGATTACCCATCACAATGGTATAGGCAGGAACATTCTTAGTGACAACGGAACCAGCTCCAACAACAGCATATTCACCGATAGTAACACCGCAAAGAATCGTGGCATTAGCGCCAAGGGTTGCTCCCCTTTTCACCAGGGTTGTCTCTAGCGTCCACTCATCCTGACGATGACTTCGAGGATAACGGTCATTAATAAAGGTACTGTGCGCTCCTAAAAAAACATCATCTTCAACCGTAACTCCACTGAAAAGTTCCACTCCATTCTTAATGGTGACATGATTACCAATCACAGCTCCCTTTTCAATGTAACAACCGTCACAAATGTTACATTTCTCTCCGATGACAGCTCCTTGCTGAATATTGGCAAAAGCCCAAATACGGGTTCCCTCACCAATTTGAGCTTGAGGATGAACTAACGCTTGTTCGTGTTTGAAATATTTCATAATTTTACTAATTCACCCTTTTTATTAATCGACTCAGAAATCGCCGATAACGTGCGCACCACATCGTAAGCCTTCTGGGCATCCGACAGAACCGGAGAGGCATTGTTATTAATACAATCCAAGAAATACTGCGCTTGATTCTTTAAAGGTTCATTGATCCCAACCTTAGGAATCATGATGCCACCCTCACGAGACAACAGCTGAAACTCTCCATAGGTCGCGTAATACACATCTGTCTTCTCGACGTGCTTATCATACAGCTTGATAGGCCCTTCAATATCCAGGTCATCCCAGACAACCATCTTTTTATCACCAACAATGGTAATATGACGAACCTTCTTAGGGTCAATCCAGCTGACATGAATATTAATCATGATATTGTTAGGATAATCCAGGGTTGCAAAAGCCAGGTCTTCTAACTTCCCTCCTAAACATTTGTGTCCGCGGGCAGAAACGCTGATCGGGGCGCCATCAAATAAATAATTAAATATTGAAACGTCATGAGGAGCTAAATCCCATAGGGCATTGACATCATAACGAAAAGGACCAAGATTAGTACGCTGAGAATTCGCATAATGAATTTGACCTAATTCCCCGTTCTTAATATATTCACGCAGACGAACCACCCCCTGATTAAAGACAAAAATATGTCCTATCATCAGATGCTTCTTCTGCCCAATAGCTAAATCCCTTAATGTCAAACATTCCTGCGCTGATAACGAAAGCGGCTTTTCACAAAGAACATGCTTATTCGCCAAAAGAGCTTCTTGGGTTATTTTAAAATGAAAATTGGTCGGAAGGGCAACAACAACAGCGTCAATAGAGGGATTGTTGAGGATATCCTGATAATTTTTAGTCGTTTGTAACTGAGGATAAAGGGCTGCCATCGCAGCTAGACGCTTATCATCTAAATCCGCGCACATGACCACCTTAGAACCAGGTAGTTGTGAAAAAATACGAACGTGATTAGGGCCCCAATGACCGCAGCCGATTACTCCAATAGAAATCATAGGGAGATTATACTGAAACAATCCTCTCTCGCAAACTATTTATTGTCGAATCTTGAGTATCCCTGCCTACCGGCAGGCAGGATTTTTATGGTTCGACATACTCACCACTATAGTCTTCTCAAATTCTGTTGCATTGTCGGATTTATCTCAGTAGAATCCCTTCCATGCGTAAAGCCGTTTTAATACTTTTGATCCTATGCGCTGCTTTTAATGTCCTGCAACTGACTCTGCAAATACTTGGGCATCAAATTCACCCTTCAACCCGCCCGTTTCATAGTTTAGGTGATCAATTTAAAGGCCTTGAAGTTATTCTGGGCCATGAAAGAACCGTCGGCTACTACACCGACAAGAACATGGATAACACCTTGGCTATCGCTCAATTTGAACAAGCCCAGTACTTGCTAGCGCCTACCGTCTTAGATCTCAACCAAACGAATCACCCCTTTGTTCTCTTTGACTGCACCTCTGCTGAAGTGGCTATTAATAAAATCAAAGAGCTGGGATTACAACCGCTTAAGGCCAACAACACCGGCATTGTTTTAGCTATCAATCCTCAACTACAGAATTTAAAACCATGATGTATCTTATTGCCTTATGTATTGCTGTTGGATTGGGAATTCTGACGCTGCGTCTTATTCTAAGAACCAAACAGCCTTCCTATCTGGATTTATTTCTCGGAGCCGCTTTAGGTTTCGGGATCGTCGGCCAAATTATTTTCTATCTTCAGTTGCTGGGGAACAACTTTAACCATTTTCTTCCTCCCGTATTTTCTCTTATTCTCTTAGGAATTCTTATCGTCTTAAATAAGTCCAAAAAAACAACTCCTTTGAAATTCTCTAAAAATCTCAGTCTTCTTATTCTACCTCTCCTAGCCATCGTCCTTTGGATGGAAGCCAACTACTATCCTTTAGGCGGATGGGATGCCTGGTCGTGCTGGAATTTGAAAGCAAAGTTTATTTATTTAGGCGCCGAGCAATGGAAGGATATGCTGGCCCCTAATTTGTGGAGAAGCAATACCAACTATCCTCTGGCTCTTCCAACGATTACTGTCTGGTTCTGGCACTGGACTGGGTTCTCCCAAAGCTCTGCCATGTTCAATGCGGTTGTCTTAACCCTGTTAACTGCAGGCGTCTTACTCCTAGGGCTCCAAGAATTCAAGGTTTCTAAGAAGATCTCTATTCTGATCACCGTCGCTGTATTTACCTTAGCTCTGGGAAATACTCTATCTATCAGCCAATACAGTGATATGCTTTCAAGTCTATTTCTTCTGTGTGCCTTTATCTGTTATCTGCTGTCGGTCGAACAGAAGAATGATCGATGGTTGATTCTTTCCGCGATCTTCGCCGGATTATTGAGTTTTACCAAGAATGAGGGATTGGTCGCCTCAGGCCTCTTTGCTCTGCTTGTCCTTTACCTTAAACCTCAAAAACCCTTTCAATTTATAAGCATTCTCCTTGCGGCCGCCTTACCGATGGTAATCTTTAGCCTGGGCATGGCTCCTCATAATGAAGCCTTCATCAACGGTCTGACCTCTGCCTCTAAGCCATCGACCTTGGCAAGACTTCAATATGTTCTACTGTATCCTCTAGTTGAATTCATCGGACTTCAATGGGGTGGTCTTTGGATCTGTGCTGCAGCGGCCTTGATTATTTCAGGACAACGGGCGATAAAAAAGCCCCTGATTATTCTGGGGCTCTTTATCGTTGGTTATTTAGGTATCGTCCTGGTCTATTATCAAATAAACACCTTCTTTGAGATTGACTGGTGGATGAAAAACACCCTGAACCGTATTCTTTTTGCGCTGATGCCTACTGTGTTTCTTTGGGTGGGTTTAAGTCTTAAGACAAACGACTAATCTTTTTAATTTTATAATTCAGAATTCCTGCCGGCACCTTAATAGCCACCGTCTCACCCGCCTTGTGCCCTAATAAACCTTTGCCAATAGGTGAGAAGATAGAAATCGTCCCCTCTTCATAACTCGCTTCTTCAGGAGAAACAAGAGTGTAGGTCAACTCTTCATCATTATCCAAATCTTTTAAACTCACAATCGCTCCGATAAAAATCTTATCAGACGGAATATTTTCATTTTCAATAATACGAACATTGGTCAATTTAGACTCAAGTTCCGCAATACGCGATTCATTATGCGCCTGAGCATCCTTAGCTGCATCGTATTCCGCATTCTCGGAAATATCCCCTTGAGCACGAGCCTCCCCAATCGCCTTAGCAATCTTCTGACGCTCGGTCGTCATTAAACTTTCTAATTGTTCTTGTAACTTCAAAAAACCTTTACGCGTTAAATACACTTCATTGGCCATATTCACCTCTTTTTTTCTACCAGCAGGCAATCTGACTGCCGTAGGCAGACATTAAAAAAACTTATCCCGCCCTTATAACAAGGACGGGATAAGAAATTTACTAAAAACCACCAATTACATCGTTTCGATAGCCTTCATAATAATGGGAGCAACAGCCTGAGCTTCTTCCTTGTTTAAACGACCTAATTTTGTAAAACTCCATTTCTCTTCAATCAAATTCTCACGACTGATCTGAAGTTTCTTAGGAGCTCCATTATAGGAAAAAACCCCGACGGTTAAACGAGTATTCTGAAAATCAATCACTTCTTTAAATGTGGAAGCATCCAACGTTGCATCGTACGGCATAATATTGTCCTTTCAAAGACTGCCTTTCGGCAGGCAGGTGTTATGTTAATCCCGGGATATTAAATCCAGGCATACTTTTCATTTTATTGGCCGCTGCCTGTTGAGACTTCTTGACCGCGGTATTAATGCTCCGTAACAAATCCATCTGAACACGATTCTTTTGCGCCGGCGTTAAAATACTTTCATCAATCTCAATGGATTGAAAAATCTGAGCACCATTAATCTTTATTTTAATCGGACGGACATCATTCACCTCAATGATAACCCCTTCCAACTCTTTCTTTAATTGATCGGCCTTCTTTTTGAGCTCCATAAGCTCTTTAACTTTATCAAACATGTTTGTTCCTTTCTAATTACGTTTATTTATATACATTAATTTAAATATATTTGCAAGCAATTGTCTGCTTCCCTTAAAAACGAGCAGCCAAATCAAAAAGAGATTTAACTAAGAATTGTTTCAAGAAAATAATCACAAAAAAAGCAATGATGGGAGATAAATCGACAGGCAAATTCGGCGGCATCAAACGACGAATAGGTTCCAACAAGGGCTCTGTGATTCTGTTGAGAAACTGAACGATCGGATTAAAGGGATCTGGGGAAACCCAACTAATAAGAGCCCTGACCAAAATACACCAATATAAAATCGTTAAGGCAATGTCCACCATGTAGGCAAAGGCACTTATGAAATTACTCAAAACAAACATATCTGACTCCTCTTCATTAAAACAACTTAAACAAATTTCCACCGACTAATTTATCTTCTACCCGATTAACAACCCGTCTGGCTTTATGAGAAATATATTTCCATTCCGTTAGCACATCATCCGCGCCTTCACTGGTCTTCTGTAAAGAAGTCGCTGTCCGTGTAATGACGGCCGCCATATCTTCCACGTCCAAAGGATCTTCGCCAATAATAGGCTTTGTCAAATCAAATACTTTACGGGAATGATCCTCGCCAATTTCAACTAATTTCCGCCCCAAAACACCCTCTGTTCTGATACTGACCTTAGAACATTTATGAAGCTGACTTTCATATTTCTTAAAAATATTTAAGGTCACCTTAAGGCTCTTATTCTCAATCGTTTGACTTAAGAAATCAATATTCCCGACAACCCCCACGTTAACCCCCGACAAATGAATCGGAGAACCTTCAATTAACCCGCCCACTTCATTAAAAAGAACAATGACCTGAAACTTAGGCTGTGTTAACCCCTTATTAAATCCAATGACAAAAATAAAACCCCCTATCAAAGCCATTCCTGCAATAAAGAATAATCCGGCAAAGAACTTTTTTGCTGCGTTATGATCTTCCATAAATGTCCCCTTATACCGAGTGTCCGGTTAACCCACATCCATTACAAAGCAACCGATGATGGCTTTAAAAATTCTTTAACAAAAGGACGCGGACAGGATAATAAATCCTCCCTGGTTCCCATGACTTCAATATGACCTTCATTAAGAATAGCTATTCGATCCGCGATTCTTAAGGAATTCTCCACATCATGGGACGTAATCACCGTCGTAGCCCCAATCTTCTTAACCACCTGACGAATTAAATTAGAAATATCATAGCTTCTGATAGGGTCTAAACCTGATGTTGGTTCGTCACACAAAAGCACCTTAGCCCCCAACACAATCGCCCGGGCTAACCCCACACGTTTCTTCATCCCTCCCGAGAGTTCAGAAGGTATCTTGGTTTCTACGTCATGCAGATCAACCATTTCCAACACTTCACGAACACGCTGACAGATTTGTTCTTCACTAAGCGAGGAGTGTTCTCTTAACGGAAAAGCGATATTCTCAAAAACATTCATAAAGTCATACAAAGCCCCCTCTTGAAACAGGTAACCAAAATCTTTACGCATTTCAAGCTGCTTCTTTTGAGAAATCTGAGTGATATCCTTACCATCAATCATGACGGATCCACAATCTGGTTTTAAAAGACCAATCAAATGCTTAAGAAGAACCGTCTTTCCTGTTCCACTGGGCCCTAGAAAGGCGACAATTTCGCCGCTAGCGACCTGGAAGCTGATATCGTCGAGGACCTTTTGCTCCCCTAATGTTTTAGAAAGATGTTCAACTTTAATCATGATCCCTGGTTTCATAATAACGAAACTTGTTTTTTGCAAATTTCGTATAAATACGCTCATAGGGTTTGGTATCCACCTTATCCACAAAAACCTGAACTCCTTTATACTCACCAATTTGATAAACTTCTGAGTCTAATAAGATCTCCACATCATTGACCGGATACCATTTCTGACCGCCAAACTCAACTGGTTCTCCGTCACGAATCCAGGCTGGCTCAATGACAGGAGCAGGATAACTCTGCAATTGCCCTTCATTATCGTTGGGGCTATGAGCGCAGCCCAATAAGCAAACGCTGGCAATTAAAGACAATAAACTAAAAGCTACGAGTTTCTTATGATTCATATTATCCCCAAAGTGTTAAAATAATCATCGTTAACAATGCGTTAGAAAGAATAACAGCTATATACGAAAAAGCGACAGCACGCGTCGTATACCTCCCTACTCCCAAGGCGCCACCTGTTGTAAAAAATCCCTGATAGCAACAAATCCAGGCAATAATCACAGAAAAAAAGAACGTCTTAATCATCCCGCTGAAAAAATCCACAAAGTCAATCGACTGCAACGTATGTCTGATATAAATCGCTGAAGGTACCTGGGCATGACAAACCCCGACGACATATCCTCCGGCCATACCTATCATCTCGGATATGATGACCAGCACCGGCAACACCAGGATGCATGCTAAGAATCTTGGAACAACCAAGAATTCAACAGGATCAACCCCCAACACCCGAGTCGCCTGGATTTGCTCATGCGTATTCATAGTCCCAAGCTCTGCGGTAATCCCAGCCCCTGATTTCCCAGAAAAAATAAAAGCAGTAAACACTGGACCCAACTCTCTAAGCAGGGACAATCCGACCAGAGGTGCTATAAACTCACGAGCACCAAAACGTTGCAAGGTAATGGAACCCTGCAACCCCAGAACAACTCCAGAGGCCATCGACGATAGAACAACAATCACAATCGACTGCACCCCTTGATAATACATCTGCTCTAAAACCAAAGGCCAACGCACACGACCAGAAAATACCACCTTAAGAATATCCCCTAAAAAGAAAACAGCATCTCCTAGGGCTTTAATACTATTAGAAATATTCTTAAAAATATTCATAAGGTTGATGTTTCTTAATTTTTCTTAATCCAAATCCGTTCAAATTCTTTATTGATTCTAGCCTGATCGGTTAACGAGATATATTTACTGGTAGCCTCTTTTGAACCCCATTGGGAGGATTGATGCTTTTTCTCTAAGGCTGTTCTCATAAACTCTTTAACACTCAAAACAGCTGCTCCCAAGGCTCTGACATACAGCTTAATATCTTTATCGTTACTCACAACAACTAAACTCTTTTTCGCCGGATACTGCTCCACAATTCTCTTGATTAAATCGTCCGCGGATTCCCCTGCAGTAAAGATAACCCGAACACTTGAAGATTCATGAGAACCAAAGAACTCTTCCTTGCCGTCAAAAACAATCGTTACGCCGTTTTGAATACTGCCTTGAGGAGCAGAATGATGAATCCAGTTAACTAACGCCTGACGCTGACTCTGAAGCGTTCCCTGATTGAGGCTGGACGTCTGCTTGATGATGTTGTAACCGTCGAGAAGAAAATGAAGAGACATACCAGACACCCCCGACAAGTCCGATTAAAATAATGAAAACAAAATTGATAAGGCTTAAACCTAACGCCACGCCCTGAGGAATCCCCACCTTAGAAAGCAAATAAACCCATCCCATTTCTCTGACTCCAAGACCTCCGATAGAAGGCAGGGACGTCACCACACAGACCAGAGGAGAAAAAATAATGAAATACACAAAAGCTGTTTTCTGATGCAAGCCTAACGCAATGAGATAAAACACATAAGCATAAACAACCTGAGAAAAGACGGAAATACCAATCGTAAAGGCAAACTCCTTATACTTGCCGCGCATCAAGATTATATCACCGTGCAGATTCATCAAAGCATCTTTAATCTTAGGCCATGGTTTAAAAACCTTACAGGCTAAGGAATAAATACGCTGACTAAAAAGAACAACGCCCAAAACAATCGAAACCCCCGCCATCGAAGCGATGGATATCATCAACGACGAATCTCCAACAATCTTCCTCCCAAAGAAAAAAGCAACACAAGCGACAATCACAATTCCCACAAACCCCGTCAGACGATCCAGAACAATAGAAATAAAAACCTTTGGCCTATCCCCTGTTTCCTTGGCTAACCCCAAACCTTTAACAACATCACCACCAACGGAAGTTGGCAAAAATAAATTACAAAACATTCCAATCAAAAACCATTTTAAAGCGCTTAATTTCTTAAAACTCACCCCGAGGGCCTTTAACAAAATAAACCATCGCCACAAAATAAAAATAGAACTCAACAGGAATACAATCAAAGATACCAACAAATACGTTTGATCCGCTCCTTTAAGAGCAGCCCATGTATGTTTATAATCGATACGGCTAAAAAGCCAGATAAGCAAGATAGCGCTTAGACCAAATCGTAAAAAAAATGACCATACTGCTTTTAACCGTTCCTTCATCTCGCCAACGCCTCCCGATAACCTTTTTCCGCAATATACGAACTGCGCACCAAAGGACCGCTTTCGACATACTTAAAACCCAACTCCATCCCACTCTGACGGAATCGCTCGAACTCCTCGGGAGTCACAAATCGATCGACGGGAATATGACGTTTCATCTGGGTAGGCGCCAAGTACTGACCAATCGTTAGAATCTGACAACCAGAATCCAACACTTCCTTCATAAGTCCTATCACTTCGTCTTCGCTCTCCCCAAGTCCGACCATAAAGGATGTTTTAACAAACGACGTTGGATTAAGCGCACTAAATCTTTTGAGAACATGCAGAGATCTGTCATGCAAGGCCTTAGAACGAACCGATGGACTTAAGCGACGTACCGTCTCCACATTATGACTAATCACTTCCGGAGCAGCATCACTGAGAATTTTTAACGCCTCTTCCTTAGCAGAAAAATCAGGAATCAATACTTCAATCTTAGTTTCAGGGCTAACACGACGAATCGCATCAATGGTTTGGGCAAAGTGAGTCGCACCATCATCGTCAAGATCATCCCGAGCTACGGATGTAATCACAACATAACGCAACTTCATTTTCAAAACATTCAACGCCACTTCCTTGGGTTCGTGGGGATCCAACGTATCGGGTCTTCCGGCAGGCACAGAACAAAAACGGCAGGCTCTGGTACAGGTCCCGCCTAAAATCATAAAGGTAGCCACCCCCGCCTTCCAGCAGGTTCCCATATTAGGACAGTTGGCGCTTTCACAGACGGTATGCAGACCTGAGGTTCGAAACATCGCCTTCATGGATTTAATCTTATCCATATCAGGTACCGGCTGATTAAACCAAGACGGCAACTTGGTTAAACCATTTTCAAATTTTTCAGGTACGATCGTCTTCATAATCCTTAGCTCTTCTTTGCTTCACAGAAACCTTCTCTACATTCGGAGAATAAACCCCGTCCTTCATATCTTTAAGAACATCACGACGTTCCTGAGCTGTCAGGTAATCCGTTATCAACTTTCCGTATAAATGATCATTCTCGTGCTGAAATACCCTCGCTAAAAGCCCAGAAATCTTAGCCCGTACCAATTCATTGTTCTCGTCGATAAACTCCACTTCAACTTCTTTAGCTCTTTTGACGCTGACCTGAAGAAAAGGAATACTTAAACAGCCCTCTTCACCCACCTCAGAACCAACGCTTCTCAAAATCTTAGGGTTAATCACAGCAAACGCATTCTTTCCCGTATCCACCACAAAAATCTGCTCGTTAATTCCCACCTGGGGTGCAGCTAAACCAATTCCCTTCTGAGCACGCATGGTTTCAAACATGGAGGCAATGAGCATACGCTCCGCAGGGCCGACTTCCTTCACTGGTTTGGATTTAGCTGTCAGACAAGAATCGCCGTATAATCGAACTTTTAATTGCATAATATCTACGCTTTTTTAATCCGATTTTTGGGATCTAGATACACAACCTTTGATTGGACTTGTTTGGCTTCTTCTGGGGTACAGATGGCATAACTTAAAATAATTAACGTGTCTCCCACATACCCATGACGAGCGGCAGGACCATTGAGACAGACTTCACCTGATTGGGGTTTTCCAGCAATCACATAGGTTTCCAGACGAGAACCATTGTTCACATTCAACACATGAACCTTTTCTCCAGGAATAATCCCTGCCGCTTTAATAACCGTGGAATCAATAGTAATACTGCCTTCATAATGAAGTTCCGCCGCTGTGACACGGGCATGGCCGATTTTTGATTTTAAAACTTCAATAAACATAAATTCCTCCGTACGGGCTGGGCATGCCCAGCCCCTACATTACAAATGCGGTGTTAATTTCGCTAAAAGCTTATCCTTAGGCATAGCCCCAGACAATTTGATCCACCGCCTCACCATTCTTGAAAACCAATAAGGTCGGAATAGACATGACATTGAATTGACCCGCTAAATCCGGACATTCATCCACATTAACCTTCCCTATCTTCATCTTCCCGGTTAACTCCGTTGCCAACTGCTCTATAATGGGCAACAGCATTTTGCAAGGCCCACACCACTCGGCCCAAAAATCCACCAAGACCGGCGTCTGGCTGTCTAAAACTTCACTTTTAAAATTGTTTTGGTCTAAATGTAAGGCTCCCATAGCTTTTCCTCTCTTCAATAAATCCCACCCCTCATAGGATGAAACCTAGGTTTCCCATCAAGCAAAATGAAGCGTTATTATATGATTTTTATTATTTTATATCAAATATTATTATAGGACAGTTTATGGG
>JADFYF010000159.1 GCA_015233165.1 Candidatus Omnitrophota bacterium | reverse complement strand
TGCCTTTGCCGGTGTCGAACCCCAACGCATGGGTATCGGACCTGCCCACGCCATTCCTAAAGCTTTAAAAAAAGCAGGACTGAAACTCTCCGACATGCAGGCGGTTGAAATCAACGAAGCCTTTGCCACTCAGGTGTTAGCCTGTACCAAATCCTTAGCCTCAGAGAAATTTGCTAAGCAATACGGTTATGAAGGATACACAGGACAGATCGACCCTGCCAAACTCAATATTAACGGGGGAGCGATCGCCTTAGGACATCCTGTAGGAACAACAGGAGCTCGATTAATTCTGACCATGCTCAAACATCTTAACCGTAAAAACCTGAATCTTGGCGTTATCTCTTTATGTATTGGTGGAGGACAAGGGGCTGCTGTTATTTTGGAAAGATAAAAAAATATTAATACGCGTTCGCTTTATATAGAAAGATAATTTATACTATTAATGATGAGAAAAAGAACAGGTTTTCTAAACTTGCCTTCCTTTTTAAACAATAAAAAAGCCAATCTTACTCTTGTAGAAATCGCCGCAGCCCTTGTTGTTGCAGGAACATTGGCGGCTGTCACTCTTCCAAGTCTACAGTCTTCACTTGACGCGCCAGAGCAAATGAAAATTTGTTTTTCTTTAAAACAAATAGATGAAGCTCAACACAGATCCGATTACACCTCACCGGCAAGTATTTGTTCCACAAATCCTAAAGGTAATGATACCTCTAACATCAACAATGTTTTCAGATTATCTCTTCCTTTGGATTATGTCACTTCTTGCTGCGATGGAATCTGTTCTATTTCATATAAAAATAAAACTTTCACGAAGGATAGCTGTACAGGTGATTCAGGAGGCGGCAGCTCTACCGCTTCTTCCAGCACAGGGAGCAGTAGCGTTGCAACATCATCAGCACCGACCTTAGCTCCTACTAAAGCTGCTACGCAACCATCTGTTCAAGCAGACAGCATCACACCTAGCGCAGCGTTACACACCTAGCGCAGCGTTACCTCCTAGCGACGCAGGAACAGCTCCTTCAGATATCAAAGCACCTGCTGCGGCACAACCAGCTGTTCAAGATAGCAGTTCTCCCACACCTAGCGCAGCAGCAGGACTAGCGGCTGCTGATGCAGGAGGGACAACTGGTTTAGGTGCAAAAGCACCCGCAGCTGCTGGTGCAGGTACTCGAGCCGCATCAGGAGCTTCATCTACAGGTACACCTCTATGTAATGGCCAACCATTAAAACCTAATCAAATTTGTTGTGATGGTTTACCTAGTAACTATTTAGAAGACAGTTTCAATTGTCTAACATGCGGTAAGAGGTGTGATATCCCTCAAGTCTGTTTTAATGGTTCCTGTTGTACTCCGAAATATGAGGTAGGACGGTGTGGTCCCAATAGCAATGGATGTGGAGGAACGACAGGAGGCTGTAAGATGAACTCTTCGGACACTTCCAGAGATTGCTGTAATGGAACATGTGCCGACCTACATACGACTGAAAATTGTCTATATTGTGGTGATAAATGTCTTTCTGGATATATCTGCTGTAAAGATGGATGCCAAAACCCTCAAGGAGACACTAACTGTAAGTATTGCGGAAATACCTGTCGTAACGGCCAGAAGTGTTCCTATGGACAATGTGTAGGTGGGTGTATAAAAGATAGTGATTGTAAAACTCCAGGAGGGTATACAGATACCACTTCAGCATGTTGTAATGGAAAATGCAAAGATCTCTTTGATACCGATCCTAATAATTGTGGAGGATGTGACATACGGTGTACAACAGGAAGCACTTGTTGTCCCCATGTAGGGTTTGGCGGGTTCGGTTCTAGCTGTATAGACACAACCAGTGACGCTTGGAATTGTGGCAGTTGTGGACATAAATGTGACATTTCTATGGAAACCTGTGTCAGCGGAATATGTGTCAAGAAATGTTCCAGTTCTAATTGCTCCGGTTCGAGTAGGTGTTGTAAAACTGGAAATGGGTCAGAAAAGGCCTGTGTTGACCCCCAATCAGAACCTAAGAATTGTGGCGATTGCGGGATAAAATGCGGGACTCAAAGTTGCTGTTTTGGACAATGTGTAGACCTTAATACTACTGATAATTGCAGCAAATGCGGAAATAGTTGTGGAGAAGGTCAATTCTGTTGTTCATGGGGATGCCAAGATAACAACTTTAAAAATTGCGGAGCTTGTGGCCGTTCTTGTTCCGTAGGTCAAATCTGTTGTTATGGATCTCGTCTTGACGGCTATGATGATAATAACTGTGGCGGTTGCGGAATAGTCTGTCCTACAGGCACAACGTGTGAAGGATTTCGTTGTGTTCCTAATGCTAGGTGTGGTGATAAAACCTGTAACTCTGGCGAAACGTGTTGCGATAATGTTTGTACTAATACGCAAAATAGCGATTCTAATTGTGGATCTTGTGGCAATGTTTGTCCTACAAACACCCATTGTGAATTAGGACAAGATAATATCCCCCGATGTATGTGTGGTGCCTATTTCTGTAGTTCAGGACAATCCTGTTGCGGTGATTCTCCCAAGCAAACATGTGCCGACACTAATAGTGACGTTCATAATTGCGGGAAGTGCGGCAATGACTGCGGAGAGGATGCAAGCTGTATCAATGGAATCTGCGTCTATAACGGCTACT
>JADFYF010000158.1:1547-2694 GCA_015233165.1 Candidatus Omnitrophota bacterium | reverse complement strand
GTTAAAGGTCCTACTAATTTCAACAGAGGAGCCGCTGTTTCTAGCCAGCTTAACAAGGACGCCTGACTATAGATGGAGGCCATCAAAAGCCCGACCATGGAGAGGGTTGGGACAATGCTCAAACCAAACGCCCATGGATGAATGGCCTTCATTCCAAAACCTGTAAAACTCTTCCACGTACGAACAAACCCTGACGAAGACTCCGTCGGAAGAGGATCAAACCCTTCCTTTTTAACAAAGGCCTTAAAGTGATCCACATTAAAGGTGCCAGTGGGAATCGAATATTCACCGGCAACGGTATTCATACGATCGGTAGCAAAGCTGCTTTGAATATCGTCATTTAAGGCCATGCGCATGCGTTCGCTGCCTTCTTTAAAATAAGTCTCTAACTTATCCCAGATATGAGGATCCGCAACGCCAGCGACTTGATAACGGCTATTCCCACCGCCGCCTCTGACAATCTCCTCGGCTAAATAACGGCCTGTGGTCGCGGAATACGAATCCATATTCTCCAACCCCTGATCATGAGAATTAACAACCGCTTGAGTCAGAGCATCCTTATCATTCTCATTAATGCCGTTTTTCTTAACAAAGGCACTGACCTTCATAATATAAATCGCCATCAGACCAAATAAGAATCCACCTTCAGGATCGCCTAAGATCTGTGTCACGTTGGTATTGTTGACGCTATCTTTAGCCAACGCTTTTAAAACATTCTTGCTGTAGCGGGCCAGAGCCGCGTCCATAATATTAGAATTCCACATATAGCCCGGATTCAATTGACGTAACTGATCTTTCACCGCCGCACGGTATTTGCGGGACGTGCGCAGTTGATTGACATAAATCAACGCTCTCCAGATGGCAATTAAAATACCTAATCCTAAGGTCAGCGTCCAATGCTTGCCGGAAACAGCAGCCTTTTCTTCCTGACCATAGCCATCGCTAAGACGAGAATTAGCCTTCCAGTTACCAAAACCATCTTTCTCGCTATAGGTTTCAATCTCATCCCCGTCGTTGGTAAAGCTAACCTTCCAATCCTTCTTAATCACATCGCCGGCTTGATTGACGGACTGAACAGGGATCGGGTTATATTGCTCCTGGTCGTAGCTCACAATTTCTCTTTCCGTGGTAACATCGCCTGCCTTGC
>JADFYF010000158.1:0-1463 GCA_015233165.1 Candidatus Omnitrophota bacterium | reverse complement strand
TGCTTTGAGCGCCCTCAATCTTGTAGACGAGAACCTTCTTGCCATTGTCCTCTTGAATCGTCGGTGTGTTGGCATGTTCTGTAATGACTCCGTCCTTATGAAGAACCACTAAATCCGATAAGACATTCGGCCCTAAGGTGCTGGCTTGTTCTTCGCTTTGCATCCATCGGGCATAGACGTCAATTCTATTTTGTACTCCTCTGGGATTCTTATAAATAACAGCTAAGGAATGGCCGGCGCTGTCATAAGGAAGCAGGACACGATATCGGTCATGACGGGATATTCCGTTTTGATTCAGAACATGTTCCTCATCCTTAACAACGGTCAAGATTGTCTCTGGTGTTATTCCTAACGCCGCTAATCCTTTATTGATATCAATGCCGTATCTCTGCAGGGCCAACGCCTGAACCTTCTCATTAAAGATATCCTTCGCCTGATTGCTTAAGCCTACCGCGTTTAACTCTTTGGCAGCGACGGTTGCGGATTCAATCCAAACCTTGTAATCCTTGGTGATGGTTAAAGATTCTAGGATCTCGCCGGTTAAAAGATCATGCTTCATTCCAAGAACGATACGATCCAGTTTTCCATTCTTATCATAGTACGTTGTAAACACCTTGCGTTCCAAAGGATCATGATACGCCCGGTAATCCCGTTGATGGATCACTTCATCCTTGGACTCATCGGCCATTAACTGCATCTTCGTATTGACGGGGGTATACAATAAAATCGTGTCGGCAGTAATGCCAAATTGGTTAAAGACAGCAGCGGCCTGAGGAATGCTCATTAAACGATTAAAATCAAAACCATCCTTACCAGCGACGATTTCAACCAATCCTTCGATGGTATGGGAGCGGAACCAATTCTTACCTACGCGCTTGAAAACTTCACGGTAATCAAACACATTGACGGCGTTGTAATGATATTTATCGACCTGCGTAAACTGCTCTTCTTTAACCAAGGACAGAATCTCTTTGCCATCCCCCACAGTCGTCGGTAACAGGGCATGACCGGTGTATTGTTCATTCAATGTCCCATCCGGACCAAATCGGATACTTCCAATCTGACCATATTGACCCAGCTTTCGATCCGTCACATCCACATAATCCACCACCGTCCCAGCAGCGCTTTCGGTCACACGGCTGATGGATAACACTTCCATGGGGCCTAAATCATAGGCCAGCATCATGATGCCATGATGATTCGCATCCAAGCTTGCCGGATACTCTCTGTGATGATCTTGTCCCTGGGTTAAGCCTTCCACATATTCGTGAATAGCCTTCCAGTGCTGAGCATCAATGCGGGCAATCACATTGCCTTCTGCCACGTTATGCGTTACCGTCTGGGCAAAAACATTGATGACACGAAGAGGTCTGGGATCCTTAATGCCTTTTTGCTTATCCTGGAAATCAAAAACCACAATCTGGGAGGTCTTTGTTTCATAATCAATATCCACCAGCATCGTC
>JADFYF010000157.1 GCA_015233165.1 Candidatus Omnitrophota bacterium | reverse complement strand
AATTATTCCATTAAGTTTATGTTAAAAATCCTAAAATGGATTCCTATGCTAACAAAAAAACTAAGTTTGAAAAGAATTAAAGAAAGATTTTTGGAAGGGGATTTTTAATATACCACTCAATGGTCCTGCGAAGGCCTGTTGTAAATTTCTCTTGAGGCTGCCATCCTAATTCCTGCTGAATCTTGGACATATCGATCGCATAACGGCGGTCATGTCCCAGACGATCTGCAACAAAACTTATGAGGTCTTTATAATGCCCCCCGCTTTTGGGTTTCATATCCATCAAAAGATCACACAACAGATAGACCACCTCCAGATTCGTCCGTGCATTATTTCCGCCCACGTTATAGGTCTGCCCCGTCTTAGAGCGTCGGATAATACAATCAATCGCCCGGCAATGATCCTCGACATACAACCAATCCCGAACGTGTTGACCATCCCCGTAAATGGGCAAGGGTTGATCCCTTAATGCCTTACTAATCATGACGGGTAGAAACTTATCTAAAGACTGATGGGGCCCGTAGTTGTTAGAACAATTAGAAATCGTAATAGGCAACCCATAGGTTTTCTGCCAGGCACGGACGAGATGGTCTGAAGCCGCCTTAGAAGCGCTATAAGGACTTGAGGGATCATAACCCGTCTTCTCTGTAAAAAGACCTGTATCCCCTAAAGAACCATAAACCTCGTCTGTAGACACATGATGAAAACGAACATCCTCTCGCCCCTTCCAGGCCTTTCTGGCCGCATGCAACAGGGTCGCCGTTCCCATGACATTCGTTTGAACAAACTTCAGCGGATCATCAATAGAGCGATCCACATGACTTTCCGCCGCTAAATGAATCACCGTATCAAAGCCCTCTTCATCAAACAACTTCTCAACCAAGACCAAATCTGAAATATCCCCCTGAACCCAACGATAACGTTGAGGATACGCCTCTGCTAAACCTGATACATTCTGCACATCTGCCGCATAGGTCAACACATCTAAATTAATCACACGGACAATGTCATCCGATCGAAGTAAATAATGAAGAAAATTGCTCCCAATAAAACCAGCCCCGCCGGTCACAAGAACAATCTTAGGAGTATGTTGGATCTTGGTCATAGATGATGGATCTTATCAAAAACTTTGAACTTTAAGAAATTATTCTTTTAAACCCCTCTGCTGTAACCGTGCTACGCCTGGATTCCTCAACAAAGATTTCATCTGAGTTATAGCAATCTGATTAAGCTGTTGTAAACGTTGGCCTTGCGCCACCCCTTGATGAATCAATACTGAATTAATACTTTCCAAATTAGAAAGAACCACTAATTGCTCTATGGCAGCATAGTCACGAATGTTGCCTTCTTTAGCGATATGAACATCCCTCCACTGTTTGGCCGTTACCCCAAACAACGCCATATTCAGAATATCTGCTTCACTGGTATACGCCATTTGTACTTGCTGCTTCGTCAACTCCTGGGGAATTATCTTTTCTTTAATAGCATCCGTATGAATACGATAGTTGACCTTAGCTAACATACGCTGAAAATCCCATTCCAACTGTAATCGATTGCTTTCTTCTTCTTTAAGCCTCTGAAACTCGACTATCAAATAAAGCTTAAACTCCGCACTGACCCAAGAGGCAAATTCAAAGGCAATATCTTTATGCGCGTATGTTCCACCATTATTTCCTGACCTAGTTATTATTCCAATAGCCCCTGTCGACTCAACCCATTTAGAAGGGGACAAAACAAAAGAATTGCTTCCCGCTTTATGCAGAAAGGAGTCGAATTCGACCCCTTTGAAAGCCGGATTATGAATTTTCTCCCATAAACCTAAGAATTCAATAGTAGATTTGGATCGCATCCAATTCTTAACAACATCTTTAGTCTCAGATGAGTCCTTGTATCGAGCAATATCCGTTATTGAAATATAATCTGTTTTTTCTTGAGTAAACAATGAAACCTTATTACCAATAACATGAATAATCTGATTCTTCTGACGCATAAAACCTCCTTGATGGAAATAATTAATTACAAAAGATTTGTACTGGTGGGGAATTTCTACTATTAGATTTCTTCCGATAAGGGGATATCGGGTGAGGACAACGGAATAATCTTAAATAAAAGGCCTTATGGAGTCAACGCAAAAAACTCTTCATCAATTTTATTGAAAAGCAACATTGACGTAATTATTCCCCGTCACATTGAACGTTTGAACACTATTGGTGGCGTAATAGATGCCATTGAACGGAATAAAATATTGATAGAATTTATGCCCATCATTCGGCGTACTTGTCAAAGTAACCTGAGTCCCTGCCGCAACGGTAATAGAACCGTTGGATGAAAGAGTCCCTGTCATTGTCTGGCCATTGGCAGAAAGATACGAGTATTGAACAGTTCCTGAACCATAAATATAGACGGGAAACGTATAATTGCCCGTCGTGGTGGCTACCGCCGTGACTTGATTTGAGGGGACACTCGTTCCACCCAGATTAACAGCAATGACCATATAATAATACGTGGTCCCATTGATCAGCGATGAACTATCCGTATAGTTTAAATCTGTAATACCCTTGGCTATGGGAACGTATCCGACGTTCCAGTCAGAGAGTCTTAGGATATTGTAGGACGTTGCCACCGAGCTGGCCTACCATGCCAATGCGATTTGATTCTTACCCGGAGTTGCTGATAACCCTGTTGCTGCAGCAGGTGTGGGGGGAACAGGCATGACCTTCGCCTGGGGGGAATTCGCAG
>JADFYF010000156.1 GCA_015233165.1 Candidatus Omnitrophota bacterium | reverse complement strand
ATATTGATGACATAACCAGGATTCCCCATGGAAAATGAGAAATAGTAATCAACGTAGTTATGCGTATATACGTAGAGGATATCTTATATAAACTATATGTAATGTATTTGTAAAAGGTTCTGGTGGTTCAACATACAAGGGATTGTTGGATAATCCATTCTTAAAACAGGAGGACGTTATGTTTACAAAATCGCTGTTGATCATTGCCGGTGTTGCCGTGGCGGGAGTTGTTGGTTATAAGATCATCAAGAAAAAGAATCCTAAGTTTTTTGAAAACTGCGCTGAAAGCATCAAAAACAGTACAGGTAATTTCTTTGAAGGTGCTACCGAAGCATTCAAAGAAGGTTATGCCAGTGTGGCAACCGCTTAAGAATTGTTTAAGCCGTGTCCATTTCTTCTTCCAGGCTAAACATGAGTCCATCATTATGTTTAGCCGTCGTTGTTATTTTTTAACTTTTATTCATTGTTCATGGAATTATAAGCGAGGCGTAAGAATTTATGAACAATGACAATACTATTGATTCGCTTTTCAAGTCAAATTCCATCAAAGATATCCTTCAGACGAATTCTAAAGATCTCCACTGCCCTCTTGAGGTTTACATAAAAATCATTCATACGGCGTTAGAGGAGGGCTTCGAGGATATGCTCAGCCTTGAAAAGAACATTGCAGACAATAATTGTATTCAAATCGAAGATGTATCTCACAAGATTAAAGGGGTGTTTGCTAATTTAAGACTCTCGATGGTTTCATCACCAGCAACGCAAATTAATAATCTTGCCAAACACCAAGGGAGTATTGAAGAGATGAGAAAATTCTTTTCTCAAACGAAGGCGGCCCTTGAAGATTTAAAATCGGAAATTGATTCAAAACCCAATAACCCTGTCATCAACTAGGTTGGAAAACGCTAATGAATAAAGTGCTCATCGTCGACGACAAAAAAGCTAACAGGGATTTATTAAGCGCCATCTTAAATCAGGTGCCTAATCACTATGAGATTATTGAGGCTGATTCCGGTCCTAAAGCTTTGGAGCTTGTTGAGACAGAAGATCCGGATATTGTCCTTTTGGATATTCGTATGGAGGGGATGGATGGGTTTGAAGTCTGTGGGAGGATCAAACAACAAGACAAGCATCGAACCCTGCCAGTCATCTTTATTACAGCCTTAGGGGAAGCGGAAGATGTGGTTAAGGGGTTGCATGCAGGCGGTGTGGATTATATTACGAAGCCCATCGTTCCTGAGGTCGTCCTCGCTAGAATTAATGTTCATTTAGGATTGATGACAGCCCAAAAGAATTTAATTTATAAGAACGAAGAGCTTCAGAAAAACACCAATCAGATGATTCAAACTCAGAAAATGTTCGCCTTAGGGGAGTTGTCCAGTGGGATTGCCCACGAACTGACCCAACCGCTGAATTTCATTAATATTACCTGCCAATCCATCCTGCGTGATATTGCGACTCAAAGACTGAATATGGACGAGATCAAACCTTCCTGTGAAGAAATTGTTCAACAAATTCATCGCATGGCCGTCATCATTCACCATATGAAACTCTTTACCCAGGTTGATCTTAATCGAGTGAAAACATCGTTGGATGTTAATAAGCTCATTGAAGGTGTTTTTATGTTCCTAGGTGAGCAATTTAAAGAAAATAATATTGAAGTGAGAAAAATTTACGAAGATCATTTGCCTAAGGTGATGGGTTATGAAAGAGATTTGCAGCAAGCCTGTTTTAATTTAATCAGTAATGCCCGATTTGCCGTCGAGAATTCAAACACTAAAGAAAAGAAAATTGAAATCAGGACGTTTAAGATTGAAAAAACCAATGAAGTGGCCTTCGAAATCAAAGACAACGGTATGGGTATCCCCAATGAAATCAAAGAAAAAATCTTTCAACCATTTTTTACCACCAAACTTCCCGGAACAGGAACAGGGATGGGCCTATCGGTCATTTATAAAATTATTAAGGACCATGAGGGAAGGGTTGAGGTGGAGAGTGAATTGGGTCAGGGAGCTTTATTTAGAATCATATTGCCAGCGGCGAATCATTTAACCGGTAACGCTGATACGGCCGTGGGAGGATAGGCGATGCTAAAAATCTTATTAGTGGATGATGATCGAGTTACGCGAGACATGTTGATGAATGTTCTGACGAAAGAAGGATACGAATGTTATCAAGCGGAAAATGGTCAACAAGCCTTTCTTATTTTTAGAGAAAATTTTCCACAGGTTATCGTGACCGATTTTAGAATGCCCATCTGTGATGGTCAGGTCTTACTGAATACCGTTAAAACCGTTTCTCCAGAAACCGCCGTGATCATCTTAACTGGTTCGGCGGATTACGGCATGATTCCTATATTTAAACAGCAAGGAGCTTTAGCGTGTTTGGAAAAACCGCTTGTTTTAAGCGAGCTGCTTACAGTTCTTCAACGTCTAGTCAACCAAATCACGATGAATGAACAAGAAGCCCAGTAAAAGGATTGTCATTGAATATGTTATTCGATAAGAAATAGTCGGTGGGGCCATAGGAGATGGGCGATGTTAAAACTACTATTAGTTGACGATGATAAAGTAACACGAGATATGTTAAAGAATATCCTGACCAAGGAGGGCTTTGATTGCCTTGTCGCGGAAAATGGAGAGCAGGGCTTTAAGATTTTTAAAGAAAACACTCCGAAGCTTGTCATTACAGACTTTCGAATGCCTATCTGCGATGGGCAGGCATTAATGGCTAAAATTA
>JADFYF010000155.1 GCA_015233165.1 Candidatus Omnitrophota bacterium | reverse complement strand
ACCGTTATGATCGACTCTTTAAATGCGGTCGGAGGTCTTTTGAATGCGGGTGATTTTGTGGACGTTATTGCCCACTTGAATCTTCCTAAAGAAGGTAATGATAAAAAGACGATCACAGCAATGGTTTTTCAAGACCTTCAAGTTCTTGCCATTAACACCAACCTAGATGAACCTGGATCTTATGAAGAACAGCAAAAATCAACAGCCCTAAAAATCACCTTTGCAGTGGATCCTCAAGAGGCTGGACTTCTAACCTTTGCAGATAAGAACGGTAAATTAGAATTAGCGCTTCGGGCTCCTAATGAAAATGATAAACAAACAGTTAAGACATCTACGTGGAAGACGTTGGCAGATTATATTTTAGAGAATCAAGGATCCTCGATTAGTGTTGAAGAAGAAAAAACCCCAGAAAAACCAGAACCAGAAAAACCTTATATTCAAATTTTCCGCGGAGGCAAGGAGCTTTAATTCATGAGAAAATCCTTACTAAGAATTTTCAGCGTTGTTACGGTGGTGGTGTTTATAGCCTCAAATCATCCTTCCCTATTGGTCTATGCCCAAGATGAATCAACGAATGAAAATGTCGAGAAGCCTCAGCAAAATATGAATTTAGTAACGGGAGAGGTTCGTTCTATTGATACTAAGAATCTAACACGTATAGCTGTTGCCAATCCAGACATTGTAGATATTTCTGATGCAAAGTCGGAAAAAGTAATTATTGCTGGAAAAAAAGCGGGTCAAACGGAGCTTTTTGTTTGGGACAGCGAGGGTAAGCACAGCTATTTAATAAGAGTTGCTGTTGAAAAATTAGGAACAACGAAGGCGAGACTTGCAGAGGTTATCAATAAAGGCAATATTAAAGGTGTTGGGTTAGATGAAAATGAATATGAGGGCAAGGTTGTCCTTTATGGAGCTATTCCTAAGGTTGACAAGGATCGTTTAGACAAAATTATGGATCCGTATCAGGATAAAATTATAAATTTAGTTCAAGTCGAAGTGGTGGATGATTTAATTCAAATCGATATGCAGGTGACGGAATTAAGCACGACATTAACGAAACAGTTAGGTTTGGATTGGAGCGCAGGGGGAAGCAGTTCATCCTCGTCCAGTTTGGGTAGTAGCGGAAACACTACCAATACCGCTTCATCGGGCAACGGACTTAATTTAAGCTATGCGGAAAGTGGTCTGCAAAAGAAAGCTGGCGGAAAACTATTTAACGTGGCTAGTTTTGGAAGAACAACTCCGATCACAGTGGCTGTTAATGCCTTGATTCAAGAGGGTAAGGGGCGAATTCTTTCTAATCCGCGTTTAGTTGTTTTGAGTGGTAAGGAAGCGAGTTTTTTGGTTGGAGGTGAAACCCCTATTAGAACAACAACAGTGAATTCGACGGGTGGTCAGTCTCAAGATAATGTGACCTTTAAGCAGTATGGGGTTAATATGACGATTACTCCGACGATACGTGAAGGCAAGGTCGATATTCTTCTTAATGTTCATATTAGTGATATTGATAAATCAACGACGAATCCTCAAGGGGATACAGGTTTCATTACAAGAGAAGCGCAAACCCAACTCTTCCTAGATGACAAGCAAACCATTGTTTTAGCAGGTTTTATTAAGCATGCAGAAGGCGAAACCGTTAGCGGTATTCCATTTTTAAGCAAGATGCCTGTTTTTGGGGGGCTGTTTAGAACACGTAATAGTGCTAATCCTAACTCAGAAACAGAAATGGTTATTACCTTAACACCTACGATTTTAAAAAGCTCAAAGAAGGCAACAGAGCAAGTAGCGTTGCCGAGTAAAAGAATGGTCAATTTTTCAAAGGAAGTTCAAGGTAGTTTTGAGAAAGAATCTTTGTCCAATGGGTCTGAAAGAATCGTGGCCCCTGTTTTACCCGTTGTTGTGGAGAAAAAAATCACAAGTAGTAAGGTGGTAATGAGTAAGACGGTGATTTCACAAAACGTATCAGACCCTGCTGTATTGTCTTATATGAGGTACATCCAATTAAGAATTTCACAGGCCATCACATACCCGTACAAAGCGTTGCAACAAAATTGGGAAGGAACAGTTAAACTAAGACTTAGGATATTAAGAAATGGAACATTAGCGGATTGTGATCTGCTACAATCCTCAGGGCATGATGTCTTTGATTCGGATGCTATCAATACAACCAAGGTAGCTGCTCCGTTCACCGCTTTTCCTTCTGAGATGAAGCAGGATGATTTGGTTGTGACAGTTCCTATTGTTTATAACAAAAGACTTGTTTACAATAAAGGTTCAAAAGAAGTAGTCGACATTTATTAACAATAAACCATAGATGACAAAATAGAAAACCGTGGTAAAATACGTTTTATTACCTCGGTTTTTCTATTAACAAAAGAAATTGTAAAAAAGAAATAAAATGTCCTGCAAAGTCATCACAGTATTTAGCAATAAAGGTGGAGTGGGTAAGACATTTGTCGCTGTTAATGTTGCGACGGCTTTGTCATTACAGGGAAGCAAGGTTCTCGCTATTGATTTAGATCTTCAAGCGGGTCAGAATATGGCCCGCATGTTTACCCTCACCCCTACAAGTTCTCTCGTTGATGTTATTTCCTCAATGAATCAGGATGACAAAGGGGATGTTTTTAGATCTCTCGTCAGCCAACATTCCAGCGGAATCCATTTCTTACCCGCGGTCAATAATTTACGACAAGCGGGACACATTACCGCTGACAATACCCGTCTCTTTTTTAAAAAAGCAGTAACCCACTATGATTATATTATTGTGGATGCGGATAAGACTTTCAGTGACG
>JADFYF010000154.1 GCA_015233165.1 Candidatus Omnitrophota bacterium | reverse complement strand
CATTGTAGAAACATCTTCACCTGGCATTGAAAAAACGCATCGTTGTGAATTTATGGGACTGCATGGCATTCAAAACGGTTTAATGAAATTTAAGAATGTGAAAGTTCCTCGTGAAAATATTATTCTAGGTGAAGGTGAAGGTCTAAAACTTGCACTGATGACCCTTAATACAGGACGTCTGACCTTACCAGCTGCGTCTTCAGGAATTGGTCGCTGGTGTTTGAATGTTGTCCGTCAATGGTCTTCTAAACGTCATCAATGGGGAAGTGCGATAGGAGAACATGAAGCTGTTGCCTTAAAGATTTCCTATATTGCAAGTCACGCTTTTGCGATGGATGCAGTCACTTGGCTCACATCAGCCATGGCCGATGACAAGCACAGAGACATTCGACTAGAAGCAGCTATTGCTAAATTCTTTTCAACTGAAACATGTTGGAAAGTTGCTGATGACACCTTACAGATTCGAGGTGGTTCTGGTTATGAAACTTCTTCATCTTTGCGAAAAAGAGGGGCAGATTATTGGCCAGTAGAAAGAGTTTTACGTGATTTGCGTATTAATCGTATCATTGAAGGCACCACAGACATTATGCATTTGTTTATAGCACGGGAAGCCTTGGATCCTCATTTATCAAAAATTAAGCCATTGATCTCTGGTCGCACATCCATTGGGGAAAAACTATCAGCAGCTTTAAAGATGGCGGCATTCTATGCATTGTGGTATCCAAAACAATGGTTACCCAGCATTGCTCCGTCTAATATTGCCAATTTACCTGAACCGCTTAATCAACATATGATGTATGTGCAAAGTGCCAGTAAACGTTTGGCTCGTGGGACATTTCATCAAATGATGAAATTTCAACAAAAGCTAGAAAGCAAGCAAAGCATACTTAATCGCATTGTTGATATCGGTACTGAATTATTTGTTATCTCTGCTGTTTGTTCGTATGCCGCTTATTTAAAGAAAAAAGGTCAAGATAATGCCCTTGATTTGGCTAATAGTTTTTGTGTTCAATCCCGAAAACGTATTGAAGGTATTTTTAATGACAGCAGTTCTAATAATGATAAAGCAGATTTAAAAATCGCTAAAAAGATTCTCGCTCGTGAGTTTGAGTGGATGGAAACTGAGATTATTAAATGACCGCATTACCATCTTTTTTTAATAAACTTGCTTTTATTAAACAAGTTCCTCTATTTTCTGGTTTAACTTGGTTTGAATTAAACCGAATTGTCCGTAGGGTCGAATTAGTTGAATTCAATAAAGGTAATGTTATTTGCAATCAGGGAGATCCTGCTGATGCTTTCTATGCATTGGTGTCTGGACGAGTTTATTCCTATGCTTTAAACTCATCAGGAGAGAGAGAAGAAGCAGATTTAATTCTAAGGGGAATGCATTTTGGTATTATTTCAACTCTGACCGGTGAAAACCATTCGCATACTTACGAAGCCATTAATGATTCTGTTATCATAAAAATTAATAAAGATGATTTTGCTTATATTCTTAAGTCTACTCCTAAATTAGCTGTCTCTTTAAGTCAAAATTTATCTCAAAAAATTAGACGCCATTCTACCGGTACCCGTGAGACTCAAGAAAACACCATTATTGCCGTGTATTCACCTATGAAAGGTTCTGGAAGCTCAACCTATGCTGTTAACCTAGCGTTAACGATTAAAGCACAAACTGACAAAAAGATTTTACTATTAAGTCTTTCCTCAAATATGAAGGATTCACTGACTAATCTTGCAGACATTATGCATGATCACAATTCTATAATTTCTTCTATTCAAAAGGACAAACTTTCAGTCGATGTTTTGGCCGTCAAATTTGATCCTACTGATCAGGGGGTTTTGCCTAGGATCAGTCAGTTAGTGAGTGCTCCAGTCAATGACTACAATTACATAATTTTTGATCTTCCTAATCAAATGGATAGCATTGTTCTTAAAGCTTTAGTCCAAAGTGATGTTGTTCACCTTGTTAGTCTTGAACGAGAGTATGATTTAGAATTAACACGATGTGTGATCGATGAACTTGCCCAACAACTCAAAGATAAGTTTCAATCTGAAAAAGTTCATGTGATTATAAGTGGGGCTTTAAATGAAAACAATTTAAAACCTGAAGAAATTAAAAAAATCTTAGATTATGATGTCTTTTTTAGGCTTCCATTTCTAAGTAAAGAGGAATTTCAAATAACAAAAGTTTTTGATGATTTTTCTGTTATCAATGTTGCACCATCCAGTGAATACTCTAATGTGTTACAACGTTTGAGTCGACAAATTAGCGGTTCTATGATTGGTTTAGTTTTTGGGGGTGGAGCGGCCTTAGGCCTTGCTCATGTAGGGATCATACGCATTCTTGAAAAGGAAAAAATTCCTATTGATGTAATTGTCGGAAGCAGCATGGGAGCTTTAATTGGAGGATTATGGGCTGCCGGCAATTCTGCGGATGAACTAGAGAAGTATGCCAGAGAATTTGAAAAGAAATCTGGTCTTCTTCAATTGTTTGATCCGCCATTTGGTCGGATGTTATTTTTATTCGCAGTTTTAGTTCTTTTAATTCTATTTCATTTGTTTTTAGTAAGTTTTTTATTTCTTTTATTAGCAATACCTATAGCTTTAATTGAAGGAAGATGTTTGATGGCAGCTTCCTGTCCTCGTTTAATCAGACGGTCCACTTCATATAACTCAAACCAATTAATTCCTTTAAGATCAGGATGAATCAGCACATCTGCTTGTTTGCCACTAGCTTCAGCTAAAATATATTCGGAAGCTTGTAAAGTTCTTACGACGATATCTGCAATATTTGGGGTGAAAGCTTTAGTCAACAAATTCCCTAAGCGAAAACCAATGTATTGAAAAGGGTGTTTATTAAAAGAAATCAA
>JADFYF010000153.1 GCA_015233165.1 Candidatus Omnitrophota bacterium | reverse complement strand
GTTCAAGTCCTTTGGCCAACAAACCCGCCCAAAAAGAACCTTGAGCTGCAGCTGTCACCTTACCAGCCTTTAGATCCGCCAGAATTTCACGGGCCAGCTCTTGGGAGAGAGCCTTACTCCCCTTTTTCCCGACGCCGACAGTCTTAATCCCTCGTCTGATAGCAGCTTCGTTGTTATCTAAAATAATTGGCATAGCGGATAATATACCATAGGAACATTGGTGGCGTTATTTTTTATTCACGACGATGTTATTTTCATCCGTTGCCCATTGTAATGGATTGTTAATGATATATTCACGGATACGATGAAGATCCGTTTCATTACGGATGATGTGGTCGTGATAATTTCGTTGCCATTGAAAATATATATTTTGTTTACGTATATGTTTGGTAACCATTTGTTTATATGATTTTATAATTTGTGACAATTTTCCGTAGGGGCGATTATCAATCGCCCCATCATGAGGGCGGTTAATAACCGCCCCTACATTCACAATAATTCCATGTAAATGATTGGGCATTATCACGTATTCGTCCAAATAAATATTGGGATATATTTCTGGGATTAAATTCCAATATTGATTAACAATTTCCCCCATTAATGACAATTTCATACAACCATCTACAATCTTGCCCAAAATACAATCTCTACCATTAACACAAATCGTCACAAAATACGCCCCCTCTGTTGAATAATCAAAATTCTTCAATCTAATCTGCTTTCTTCTTTGCATAGATCACCCTCATTAAAAATGATGTGAATGAAATTTGACCTGTGGGGAGATTTGTTAATTGATCTAATCGATAGGGGGTATCGATGAACCGCTAAACTGGTTGCAATATACTATTCGTCATAAATACTGTCAATCATCGTTGATTTACGCACTCACAATGGAACGACCCGCATCGTTCAAACCCAAAAACCCTCGAATATCCGTCATGGGCTGGATATTAATAATCACCGGATACAACCCAGGGGCAGCCTGAAGTTGGGCTAACTGTGCTGGATCAATATGGAATTTGATTTCAGTACTGCTATTTTGGATTTGCAAAGACTCTGCAACATTATTTAAATTAATACCACCCACATCCGTTTTTGATTCTACTAAAGGAGCCATTTCAGAATCTTTACCTAATATTAAAAATCTTGCCATAGTCGAAGAACTACTTAACATCGCCCGATCTTCTTTCTTTTCCATCATAGGTAATATCGATTGAATTGGTTTCCATTTATCTATGACAGCATTTCCAATCGCATTCTCTAAATCAAGAACTCTCCCCATTTCTGATACAAGCTCCTGCATTCTCGCATATCTTATTGATCCTTTCGGTCCTATAGACTCACTTAATTTCTCAGGATCTGTGCCTGAAAGATTTTCTAAGTATTGATATGAAGAATTTGGTAAGGGAATATCTTGATCCAACAATAATTCAACCCCTTTGATTGAAATTGGAATACTCGTATATTGTTTTGACCACTCAACGCTTCCTGTTACTCCTTTAACAATGTTCTTAGGTATTCTTAAAATAATTCGTTGTAAGAAATCTTTTATAGGTGGAAACGGTTCTTGACGTTTTTCTTTTTCCCAGATTTCTCTTAGCGCATAATATATCAAAATAGCACGTCCAGGACGTTTTGTTCTTAGAGCATAATCATCTGTTTCATAAATTGTTTCTGGTAATGCTGTCAGATCTTTACTATGTATTTTAGAGTGAGTGGAATCAGTAAGAAACACCTCCTCTTGTTTATTCTCATTTGCATAAATCTTGTCTATATCTATGAAACTACTTAAGCCCTTGATCCCTCCAATAAACCCTCTCATGGCCCAAACACGAGCAATTCCTAAACTTGTGCCATGATAATAATATTTAGCTATTTCCGTTTCATTCCAGAGAGGAACTTCATCTTCTGAAAGATCTACATCCCAAGCTTTTGATCGAGGAAGAATTGGAATAAGTTTACCTTTCTTAGGCTTATCACTTTCTTCTTGTTCAATCTTTTCAATTCGAGCGATTTCAAGATTAGCCTCATTAACATGTATTTTCCTAAGAATATCTAATTTGTTATTTAATCCTTTAATATTCAGAATACTCTCTCTCAAAGCTTGATACCTTTTCTTCCAATCAAGCGCCAGCCTATGCCAATCTTCAGCTTTCATCGCCTGATCCGACCACGGCTTTCCGTCTTCTTTGTACATCTTTTCACCAAGCCGCTGAATCTTTCCTAGAACTTCATCGAGCATATCTTCCGTAATAAAAGGATTAATAAAAGCTGTTAAGAACGATCGTATGTTGTTATTTTGCTCAAACTCCGGGTGATCCTTAGTCGCATACACCGTGGATCGTAACTGAGTATCTCCGAAATACCACTGACGGCTTTTCTCTAATTTCTCCTGAATTCTGAGATTCAGACCATTTAAATAACCATTAATCTTATTTAATTCCTGAAGATCTCCTCTCTCTTGAAGCGTTTGAATTCTTTCTTTAAAAGAGTCGGGAGCGAAACGAAAAGATAATTGATCAATGGACGGTTCCGCCATCAATTCAAACTTTCTGGATGTTTTGATCTTCTGAGCAATTGTCTTTGTCAGATTAATCGTATAATCAATCCAGGTCTCGTATCCTTTTTTCCCCAATAACTGCAAGGCAAACCACAATTTCAAAGACATAAAAGGCCTCGAACCGGCAATGCTGTGATTCCCCAAATCATAAGAACTCTCACTTTCCGGCGTCTTTTCTTTCGGATCTTTCTTATGAAACAGATACGGCACCTGCGCATTAGATTTTATAAAATTCTGGTCGGACTTTCGTTTAAAAAGAATCATCCCTAAAGGTAGTCCGACACCCAGCCTCTTATGAGGATCAAAGGTGATGGAATCGGCCCTCTCG
>JADFYF010000152.1 GCA_015233165.1 Candidatus Omnitrophota bacterium | reverse complement strand
TAATCTTGTGAAAGGATTTTGTATGAAGTTAATATTAATAACTCGTTTAAACGAGAACCAACGGAAGGAGTTCAGCAAAGCTTGCTTTAATCTTGGTAATATCTTTGTGGCTACTCTTAGCCTTAGCCAAATAGTAGGCCATGTATATAATCCGGCACTTTTTCTGTTTGGCGCATTGGGGCTTGCATTAATGTACTGGTCAGGTATATTACTTTTAAACGATCTAAAAAATAAAAGGAGTGTTCTATGAGCGCTGCTATGGGAGTTTCTATATGGTTCTTTGTGATATCTTTGACAATCTTCTGTTTTGTTCAAATCATTAATCATAATGATTCGAAGCACTCGGCTACCAAATAATAAAAACTCTCTTTTCGCCGCGACTATTGTTTCAAAAACACTGGTCGCGGTTTTTATTTCCCCCATTTGCAGGTTGATGATCTGAAATTCATTCTTATGACGATATCGAGGATCATTATGGAGGGCTTCGTGCTGTTCAACAAATTCTTTGGTCTGGGAATCCAGTAAGGGGAAGGCGGGATGTCTAAATCCATCGGCCGTCGCAATGGCCGTCACAAAGAAAACCATGCGAGCTACTATCGGCGGCGCACGACCCTGCGTGGCCTCGTATTGTGCCTTCATCGCTTTTAAAATACCCCCTGCCATGCCCAGACATTTCTGAGCGCCTTTTAAATCCCCCCTCATCCCTCTGGCCACCGCCGCCGCAACCAACGTCGCAGGTTTGCACGCGGGGCCCTCAGCAGGCAAGGCCTGCTTCTCGCTGCTGTCCTTAGGGGGCATGCGATCGGCCTTACTCATCCCTACTATTTTTTGTTCAATGCCTTCCTTAAGACGGCTTATCTCTTTAGCCTCTTTTTCAAAAGCCAAACCGTACGCACGCAAGGCCACTTCCATCGACGTAAATCCTCGTGCCATCCCCTCATCCATCAAATCCTTATACCACTCTTCTTCGTTAGACGTGACGGATCCGCTCAAATTCTTATCAATTGCTTTGAGAATATTTATTAAACACACGACTACTTTTCTCTGATGACCTGGGTCCTCCTGCACCACAGATTGGGGGACAAAAAGCATCGACCATAAAAGTGAGCACCGACGAATGATTCGAGAGATGAATTTCGCAAAGAAGCCCTGGGAATTGTCATTTGGATTCTCATTAAGGGCCAGACATTCGTTGATAAGTGTATCTAATATGTTTTGTGGCAAATGGGGGCTTTTGATAAATCGCGCAAAATAATCCGGTTGACCGTACAGGTCATATTCCTTGGTCCCAAGGTTTGTCTTTCTGTTGGCGATCAGCGTATTGACACTCTCTGTCCCGTCGAGTCCCATGACGGCGGGTGCCAGATGACCCGGGGCAAAGAAACTGACCCAGGGATATTGCTGGTGCAGGCGAATGATGTCTAAGAGCGTCATCAACAGGTCTTTGATCCTCGATTGAGGCGTGGTAAGGATCATGAAATTCTCAGTTAAGATTTTATTTTGATTACAGGCCGCTTGAACTCGCTCAACCTCCTCTCTTAGGTAAGGCCCCTTCTTAAGAGCGTCCATTTCTCGAAGAGAATCGACACCGATACTCAAATACACTTGGCCGGATCTAAATACATCGCCAAACGAAGACACCTTCTCAATAAATTCTTCATCAGCCACACGGCCATGGCCATCGGCTGAGAATTTTAGCAAGGAGGATACTGTTGTCTGGAATCCACCGAGGACCAGAGAAAGTCCTTCGTCCTTCGCCTGTCTAAAAAGTGTTAATATTTCAACAGCTCTTTGTTTGTCTAAAAGAGAGTTGTCGTCCATCAAACAAATGCGTCTTGCCACCTCTGAAACCACATCGCCGTGTTGGGTGCGTTGTTCAAGATAACGATCATATCTCCACATCTCCTCGATAAATCGTAACGCAGTCATGGGTCTATGCTTCTTGCCCCCGGCTGTGGCGCAAAATGTACAGCGGTGAGGACAGCCGAATGCGCTCATCAACGGAAAATCCACCGTTAATTCCAACGGAAAATTATCCAGAAGACTAAAATCAACACAGCGATCATTAATTTCCTTAAGCGTCATCCTGTTGACCGTAAGAAGTTCATTAAAATGATAGGTATGACCTCGGCGAACCAAGGTTCCCTGACTTGTTGAGAAATCAGGATTTGTTTTTCCTATCCTTATCTCATCGACGAGTCGCGCAAATCCATGTTCGGCTTCACCCCGAAAAAATATATTCACTTCTTTCAGAGCCGCTATCATCTGTTCAGGAATAACTGTCACAGCTGGTCCGCCCAAGGCAATCCAAATATCTGGTTTGATGTTTCTCATAATAGACGTCAACCTGACGGCCTCTTGCAGCTTGTCTTCAAACAAGGTCAAACACACCATGTCAATATCCTTAAAAAGCCTTATAAACTCATCCACATTCTCCTTACGAGTAAGCTCTACATTGCTGACATGGACATCAACACCGCTCTTCTTTAATATTGTCCCCAAGGCAAGCGCTGAGGGTGAAATGGACACCCGTTCAGACGATTTGAATAGATCATGGAACAGGAGCACTTTAAAAAACTTGGTAACAGCCTCGCTATTTTCTTGATGGCTTATGATCACCGACGAAGGAAGAGCTTTGATCGTCTTACGAAATTCCTCCCTCTGTCTGGCAATACCAAATCTTAGAAAACTCTGTTCGACGATCACTTCAAATTCAAAAACATCGGACTTCTTAATATAAAAACCTTCCGCCTCAGCCATAGCCTCCTGTGAATTGGGATTTATTTTATCAGTGATACCTTAGGGATTCTTTTTTCAAAGATGGTTTTTCCAAAACTTAAACAGGAGAGTTTCTGGGCCAAGGCAGCCTATACGCTGCGATGGACTGTTCTGGGGGCTA
>JADFYF010000151.1 GCA_015233165.1 Candidatus Omnitrophota bacterium | reverse complement strand
GGATATAGGTCCTGTTGCATTTAACTTCCAGGGAACATCTTGACTCGAGGATTGAACATGAATTAATTTCCCAAATCCACCGGCCAAGACCAAGGCTCCACTGACCGTCTGTGTTTTTCCAGCATCGAAGGTGACGGTTTTGGTGTAGGTGCCGTTGCTAGAATTGTCATCCCCGAATGTATTTGTCGGGGATCCAGGCCTGCCTGCCGAGGCAGGATTGGCTACAATACTGGAAAATAGCGAGTTCTGGATTCCCGCCTGCGCGGGAATGACAGAAAGATTGCTTACCACCAAATTATAAAACGTATTCTCCCCCGAAACGAGTGCTTCTAAGGGGCTGATTAAAATAACACTGGAATATCCGGCATCAAAGATTCCGTGATTCTCAAAGCTCTCTCCTATGACATAAAAAGTATTGACCCCACTTAACGTGACGCCTTCTCCAATAATTAAGGATTTGGTCACATAAACGCTGGTGTCTGTTCCTTGAACATAATGAACCGAAGCTCCGGCTTGCTCCAAGGTCAGGTTTCCGGCAGAGACAATATTACCTAAGGTGCTTTCTCCTGAACTCTCAATCGTGATATCTCCAAACGTGGTTGTTTGGATCGTTGTATTTGAATTGGCCAGCACTGCCCCATGACCATCAAAATCCTGGTCAGCCAAAATGCTTAAACTGCCAGAATCGGTCGTGATGTTAGCATGGATAATAATATCCTTATTCGCACTTAAGACGGTATTGCCTGTGGTCTTAAGATCAGTCTCCACCTTGATATTTTCTGTGGTTTTAATCTTGATCGCAGAAACACCAGCTACGGGAGATCCGGTTGTTGGAGTCTCTAGTGTTCCTGAGACCTGAATATCTGAGCCATCTGCCGTAAACTCAATTTCGCCATCCTTCACGACCACATTCGTTGAACGGACAATTCCCGTCTGATTAATGGCATTTTCAAAAACATGACTAGCCACCTGGGCATTCATCACAATCTTAGAAGCCTGGATACTTCCTGAATTCGCAATCGCATCCTTCACCTTCTGACCATCCATCCCGGTGGCTTGTTCCAGCGTCTTAGCGTTGACTTCCACCTGGGCTAAGCCCTGGGTATCAAAACTGACCGTCACCTTGTTGCCGCTGGCTAACTGCACATTACCGACGGTGGCGATGATGGTTCCCTTGTTATTGACAGAACTGGCAATCATCGCCAGATTGTTAGCGGTGATCGTCCCTTCATTGACAATCTGACTGTAAGGATCGTTATCTCCATGTTCAAAAACATAATTCTTATTTAAAAAATCGCTGGTTTTCATATTCAACCCCGAAGCAATCAGGTTGTTAACCATCACATTGCTGCTGGGTGAAAAGTTGATTCCATTAGGATTGATTAAAAACAAATTTCCATTCGCATACAAGGACCCTGAGATAGTACTTAATTGATTCCCCATCATACGACCTAGGACAGAGGCGTCGCTAGAGGGTTGAATAAAATTGACTCTCTCATTTTGAGCGATATTAAAAGAATTAAAATTAATCACCGCTTGATTGCTGGCTGTAATATTAAGCGTGGATGGATTGGAATTATCAAAAGACGCGGAGCCCGCCTCAACCTGCCAACCACTAGGAAGGGCGTAGGCAAAGCTTTGCAGCATCATAAAAACCGTCATTGATTTTATGATCTGAGCTGTAAGCTTATAGGTTATTGTTTGTTTCATATTACGATATTCATACAACATTTCTTAATTTTATTTTGTCAAAACTCTTTTTACTTTGTCATCCTGAAGGAGATTTGGTTCTTTCACTCTCTGCGACTGAAGGATCTCTTAAAGAACATCATTTATTAAGATTCTTCGTCACTACGTTCCTCAGAATGACTTTGTTTCCAGTCTGGAAAACTAGACTTCTACTTGTAACGAAAAATGAAAGGTCGATGGACCACTTCCCGAGTTATGTTTATCTCCTAAAGCCTTGGCCCAGTCCATGTTCCAATAAATGCTGTTATACAAGTGAATTCTAATCCCCCCGCCTGCACTCCATAGCGTCTTACTAGCAGACTCCCCTGGTAACACCTTCTTAAGAGTTCCTGCTCCCATATCTGCAAAAATATAGGGCATGATCTGATTTCTTAAGGAACCTTCCTCCTTAGGAAGCTTCCAATCCTTTGGAATCAAATACATCGGACAATTAAACTCCACACTGCCATCGCCCCCTACATCCGCCAAATAATCCCCTTCAGGGTATCCCCGAATAGAGCCCTCCCCTCCTAATTGCAACTGTTCTGAAGACGTCAGTGTCCGAGACGTGGCCTGAAATTCACCGCGTAAACTCAGATAACTGTCCCAAGGCATTGACTGTGTTCGGGTTACATCTTGAGAAAATTTTACAAAGGCCCCACCCGTCCCTGCGCGACTTGCACTGGGATGATTTAAACTCGAAGCTCCCAGAAAATTGGCCGTCCCAAAATCCAGGCGAGGAGAAAAAGATGTGCTACCGGTGGAATCTTTCTCTATCAGATTTAGTCCTAAATAAGGAATCCTTAATTGATCATCCGACGTGACCTGACCTAAGGTATGTTTTTTAATCGATTTCACATTTAGCCCAGCCACTGCTCTACTTTGAAAACTTTCTGTTAAAGCCAACTCCTTGGTTAACTCCACGGAGCCTTGATTCGTTGTTCCTGTAATATCGTATTGCTTGAATTCCTTACCGAGTTTCATATCATTATGCGAAAACGTAAACCCCACATAGGTTCCATAGGTATCGATCGGCGTTTTATAACTGACGACTTCCCCGGCGGAACGCGAGTTTCTATTTGTGCTCACATACAGCGTATCCCCATGTCCGGTGGCATTGCTGCTTCGAATGTAACCTCCGCCTCGAATATCTCCTAAAACGCGTGACCCTTGATTATCCAAGGTTACCCCGCGATGCCATGTGGACTGATCCTGCACCT
>JADFYF010000150.1:437-2964 GCA_015233165.1 Candidatus Omnitrophota bacterium | reverse complement strand
AAGAACTTCTGACCTTCCTCATGAATAATATGTTCCGTCCACTCTTCAAGGATATTACGATCAGAAAGATCTTGAGGTAAGAAAACCATCCCCGCGCCATAATCGCCAAATTCAGGAAGGATAATCTCAGATTTAGCCAATTCCTTACGGAAAAAAGCGTCGGGCATCTGAATCAAAATACCTGCCCCATCCCCCGTCTCAGGATCACAACCGCAGGCCCCTCGATGAGACAAGTTTTCTAAGATCTGAACGCCATTGCGAACAATCTCATGACTCTTATGATTCTTAATACTAGCTACAAACCCAACCCCGCAAGCATCATATTCCGCTTGAGGATCAAATAGACCTTGTTTTTTTGGAAAAATCATTGTTATCCCTATATTTCTAGAATGAAACCTGTTGATTCTTAAGAACTTAGCTTTTTGGAGGGTTTAATTCCCACACAAGAGCGGTTATTTTATATTTTTTTAATATAAAAATCAATGACTATTTATCTACCTGAAGCGTAGTAGAATCACCTAAATCCTCCTCGATAACGCTTCACTTTTTTCGTGCTTTTATAAAAACGCTGGTTAACCCTTGGGGTAAATCCATAGACCATACCCGCACATAAACGCCCGTAGAAAGATCAATGACCTGGCGATCATCTCCAGAAGCAATCAACACGCACGGATCAAATAATCCCTTAGGATAGGACAATGAAGCGCTTCTATTCGTAACATCTACATTTTCATAGCGAAATTGATTTCCATATGTTTGGCGCAAAAGAACCCACCAAGGGTATTCCATACTGTCTCCTCCTTCAATTAAACCAATATCACGGCACCCTTTTAACCCGATACTTTTGACAACTGTTTCGTAAGGATAAAACATACCTGGCCTCTCAGAAAAATATTGTTGTCCCCGAGGCCTTATTATAATATTTTTGTTGCCAAGAAAAGGATGCTCATTGCACGCCAGGAGCCATGGATACGAACACATTAAAACCACACTGACTAACAAACCTACCCAATGTCGCATCAATCCAGCAAATATTGTGCCTATCAATGCACACGATAAAACAAAAATAGCTAAATGATATCGACTATTAAAAGGATGGAAGCGCACGACTACGCAGAAAAAAATAACCATCAGCACCACCGCTCCTGCATAAATCCAATAGGATCTGCGGCGTAATGGAGGATACAATAAAACTAAAACAAAACCAAATACCAACAAAAAAAGATATAAACAATTACCCGCATCATCTTCTCCTGTCGATTGTCGCTGAAAAGAAAATGTGTCTGCCCCAGGATTAGGGTCAGGGTTGTTCAAATCAAAACCCATTCCCTTAGCTAAACCATGGAGCCCTCTTTCAATAAACTTGTTGTCCCTCTCCCATGGCGTACCCAAATGCAGGGCTGTATTACACACCACGTTGGCAATAAACGTTCTCATCGTCACATTCTTATTAGTCAATTGAACATCCGTCCAATAAGGCGTTCCAAAGGTATTGATATTCCGTATGGCATACGGAATATTAAATAACAACGCAATGCCAACCATCAACGCCAATAATTTTAATCGACTTCCTTCACGAGAATACAATGCCCCCATGGCATAAATGATTATCCATACCGACGTCAGAATATACGCATTGCCCTTGGTCAATAAAGCCAGTCCTAAGAAAACACCTGCTCCAAACGCTTGACTCCAGCGCTTCTGTTGATAGGTCTTCCACAATAAATAAACAAAACCTGTAACCCAAAAAGTCATCACATAATCTGTTTGAGTGCTCGTCGATTGCACTAATCCCATAGGAAGAGTTGCTGCTAAGACAACAGATAGCAACTGCCCCTTGCGATCAGCACCCAACATTTGTCCAATACAAGAAATTGCCACCCAAGATCCAATGGAAGAGAACCACTGCACCGCATTTGAAAAATAATCCCCTGAGGATAAAATCCTCAAATGCAAAATAGCATATTCCGCCCAGGGAGGACTATATAGCTGACGTAAAATATGGGTTGGATAATTAGCTAGTGTCTGATTTTGTATCCAATGCTCAACGCGACTCAGATGATAGGTCAATCCGTCATAAGTATTAGGGGCGCTCATCACGGCGCTGAAGGCTTTAATAGCTCCAAGAACAATAATACTCAGAATAAGAAACTTCTCTGTTGCAGACCAATTGTCCATCCACCGGCCTAGAAATTTCTTATCCACAACAGGGATGGAGGAACGGGCCCAATAAATGCTCCCTGCACATATCAAGGACCATCCTATTAATAAAGGAAAAAAAGATAACGCATGACAGATGCTTAAAGTCTCGGTGAGAATAAAGACACTGGCACCCCACAGGGCGGCGGCATAAAGAAAGGCCAATCGTCCATTACAAGTACGCGAATAAAATCCATAAAAAGAAATAATAAACGTCGCGAAAGGAAGGATCACCCACATAGGAAGGTTTAGCTCCGAGGATAAAAACGATATCTAATGATTTTCCAAAACATCGAAAGAGCCGTGGACCATTTAATCTTCTTGCCTT
>JADFYF010000150.1:0-418 GCA_015233165.1 Candidatus Omnitrophota bacterium | reverse complement strand
CGGAACCTCTGTAATGGTTAACCCCTTTTGAAGCATCTTGACCGTCAATTCGGTATCTAAATCAAAATGCTTCCCCTTAATAGTAATCCCCTCATAGGCTTTGCGTGTAAAGACCTTGTAACACGTATTGACGTCGGTGACCTTGGTTCCATACAACAGGTTAAGCGTCCAATTAGAAATCCCGTTAGCCGCAAGATTAATGGGAGCGGCCCCCTTAACCTTCAGTAAAAAGCGCGATCCATAGACAATGTCTGTTTCCCTGTTGAGAATAGGGGCCATCAAGGCAGGGTATTCGGATGGATTGTATTCCAGATCTGCATCCTGGATAATAAAAACATCTCCTTTCGCCGCTTGCAATGCGCTCAGCAACGCCCCTGTCTTACCCTGATTCTCCTGATGATGGACAATAACAATACCT
>JADFYF010000014.1 GCA_015233165.1 Candidatus Omnitrophota bacterium | reverse complement strand
ATAATACTGCGGCATGTGTTGGAAAAGCCTGTGGGCCTGCAATTAATAATTGCAAAACGCAGATTACCTGTCCGGATACTTGTCCATCGTTAGGTTTGACATGTGGAGCAAATGGAGTGGGAGTTAATGAATGTGGCTGTGTTCCCATCTACACTTGTTCTCAGGTACAACAATGTGGCAGCTATACTGATTCCAAAGGATGTGTTTCCACATGTTCAAACCCAGATTGCAAAATATATGGCGCTAACTGGAAATGTGTGAATAAATATTGTGTTTGTACGCCAACTCCAACTCCCTGTGTTGATGATGGTGGTATCTATTGTAGTCAAACAAGCGCTCTTACAAAAACCTTCTCCACTGGATGTGGATCCCAAATGAAAACATGTAGTACATACTGTCCGAAACTCAACAACATGCTGCGTTATTGTGGAACTGGTAATAATGGATCTGTTGCGTTTCAGTGTGGAACTATCTATCCCTGGTAGTTAATAATCAGGGTCAAGGCGCTTTGTTCTTCGTAGAGACGCCACCTGCCTGCCGGCAGGTTTATGGCGTCTCTTAATGATAGAGATGATGAAAATTAGGAACGGATCAAAGGGGCTTGGGATAAACGAGCTTTATATGAGACGCCATTAATGGCGTCTCTACGGAGAGATAAGATGTGCAATCAAAGATCTAAACAAGCGATAACACTCGTCGAAATCCTGGTAGCCACCGTCATCGCGTCCATGGTTTTATTTGGAGCCCTGTTGTCGACGACAGCCCTGCAGAAAAGCGCGAATGATTTTGGCGGGAGTTATGTCAATAAAGCGCAAAGTTCAGAGGTGTTAGACCACATGTTACGCAATGCCTCTTTGGCCATGGGCAGTGACATGGGTCCTGCCTTTGATAAAGGGATTCTCATTGGAGCCGATGAGACGGGCGATGCGAATACGTTTTGCATTCATCAGGATGTGGATGCTTTGGGAGTGGCTAATCAAACGTCGACAGGAGAAAGTACGGCGAAGGATACGTCGGATGATCATTGGTTGTGTTATACCCTAGCGACGAGTGAAGACACTAAGGGAGTTTATTATTGTTATAAAGATTATGTCGCCTCGGGCGCTTGCCCGACGTGCCGGGGAGCTGGAGCCTGTAAGGTGGGATTATCAGGGACGAGGTTTTTAGGATCAATGTCTTCCTGGATGCCAACCTTTACCCTGAAGGGACGACAATTATTATTCTCAATTCACATGACAAGTCGTCTTAAGTCGACGTCTACAGAAAAAACCTCTGATGGCAGCAATCCTGAAACAACCGTCAGCGGAAGTGTGACACCTGCAGTTCATTCGTTTTCTATGCAATAGTCCATTTAAAAACTTTTTGGGATTATTTTAGGTATAAGGGGAATAATTTTTGACGCCCCAAACCTTTTATGGTAATTTATGGGCCCTATGATTAAAGAAAAAGTCCTCCCAGTCTATCGTCAGATCGAAGATGCTTGCCGTCAGGCAGGGCGTCATCCTAAAGAAGTCACCCTGGTGGCTGTCACCAAATATGCGCCGTTAGAGGCTATTCAGCAAGCCATTGATGCCGGTGTCACCGACATCGCCGAGAACAGGGTTCAGGAAGCCGAGAGAAAGTTTCCGCCTTTGTTAGCGAAGAATCCTCAGGTGCGCTCCCATATCATCGGTCATTTGCAGTCCAATAAGGCCAAGGATGCGATTAGGGTTTGCTCGGTGATTCAATCCGTCGATAGTTTGAAATTAGCTCTTGAGATAGAGAAACAGGCGGCTAAGCTCAACAAGAGAGTTGATATTTTAGTTCAGGTGAATACTGCCGAGGAAGAACAGAAATTCGGGACAGGTTCCGACGAGGCGTTGCAGTTAGTGGAAGGAATCAGCTCGCTGGTCCATGTTCGTATTCAAGGGTTCATGTGCATGGCGCCTTACACCGAGGATCAGGGAATTATCCGTAAGACCTTTTCTGATTTACGCAGCGTGCGGGATCTGGTGAAAACAAGATTTGCAGGACATCCTCAGGTGGAAACTGGAATTTTATCGATGGGGATGAGTGGGGATTATAAGATTGCCATCGAAGAAGGATCAACGATGATCCGCGTTGGCAGTGCCATTTTTAAAGAGGTGATGCAGAATGCTTAAAACAATTACGATCATCGGTGGGGGAAACATGGGCGAGTCCTTAATCAAGGGCTTGCATAAATCTAATTCTGTTACCGTCGTTGAAGCCAATGCTCCTCGAGTGGCTTATTTAAAGAAGACGTATCGTGTGAAGATTGCGGAAGTTTCGGATGCTATTAAGTCTGCCGGTATTATTATCCTGGCGGTTAAGCCTCAGGATATGGGTATTGTTCTTGATTCTATAAAAAAGGATTGCAAGACGGGGAAGCTAGTGATTTCCATTGCAGCTGGATTGACGACGAAGTTTTTTGAAAAAGGGTTGGCTCCATCTAAGATTGCTGTCGTTCGTTCCATGCCTAATATGCCTGCTTTAATTGGTCAGGGAATTACCGGTTTGTGCGCCGGTCGTTATGCTAAACCTTCCGATATCAAAACAGCTCAAGCGATTTTAAATACCATTGGTCAGACGGTGGTTGTTCAAGAGTCCATGATCGACGCCCTCACTGCTGTCTCTGGAAGCGGACCAGCGTATGTCTTTTTATTAGTCGAATGTTGGATGAACGCAGCTAAGTCGTTAGGATTCAAAGAAGAGGAAGCCAAGGCGCTGGTGTATCAAACGCTGATTGGCAGCGCCCATTTGTTAGAACAGTCTGACTTTACCGCTGCTGAATTACGGACCAAGGTCACATCTAAAGGCGGAACTACTCAGGCAGCAATGGATGTGTTCACTAAAGGAAGGTTAGATTCATTAATCAAGCAAGCCTTGTTAGCCGCGAAGAAACGAGCGAAGGAATTAGCTAAATAAAAAATAAGGGCCGCAATTTTTGCGGCCCCGAGCAACTTCCTAACGAAAAAGACATTTATAGTATAAGATATTTTATTGAGTTTTCAAGAAATTTATGGTCTTAAAGACGCTTTCCTGGCTCATCTTTAAAACCCTTAACGCCCCCGGGCGGATTCGAACCGTCATCGCCTTTTTCGTTAGGAAAGTGCATTATCCAGTTATGCTACAGGGGCGTTAACTTGGAAATACTGTTATTGTATTATAATCAAATTTAATTGTCAATTAATCAAATTTAGAATTTGGAAATTTAAGAATTGAGGAAATTTATGGCCATAGTCGGTGTTATCGGTGGTAGCGGGTTATATCAGATTGAAGGGATTGAGGATGTGAAGGAGGTGGTCGTCACAACTCCTTTTGGGGATCCATCCGATGTGTATTTCACGGGTAAGCTCGAGGGAACGGAAGTTGTGTTTCTGCCTCGTCATGGTCGGGGTCATCGCATCAGTCCTTCTGAGATTAATTATCGAGCCAATATTTATGGGATGAAGAAGTTAGGTGTTGAGGCCATTCTTTCGGTTTCGGCCTGCGGGTCGTTGCGAAAGAAATACAAGCCGATGGATTTTGTGATCCCGGATCAGTTCCTGGATCGTACGCATAAGGGCCGTCAGGACACCTTTTTTACCGACGGAATCGTGGCTCACGTTGCTTTTGCGGATCCGATCAGTAAGGAGATAGCGGACATTCTCGATGGTTCTGCCAAGAGTCTGGGTATCAAGGCTCATCGGGGCGGGACCTATGTGAACATGGAAGGACCTCAATTTTCGACGAAGGCAGAATCAAATTTGTACCGCAGTTGGGATATGGATATTATCGGGATGACGAATTTAACCGAGGCGAAGTTAGCGCGTGAGGCGGAGATTTCCTATGCCACCCTGGCGGCTGTGACCGATTATGATTGTTGGCATCCGGATCATGATTCGGTGACGGTGGAGATGATCATTAACAATTTAACTAATAATGTTGAGAATGCTAAGAAGATTTTAAAGGCGGCTATTCCTCAGGTGGGAAAATTAACGAAATTTTCTGCGTCGGACGCTTTAAAATTTGCTATCATTACCAGCCGCGACAAGATAACGGCTAAGAAAAAGAAAGAATTAGATGTCATCATCGGAAAATATTTCAAACAGTCCTGATTATCAAAAGACGTTAAATCTTCCTAAAACTGATTTTGCAATGAAGGCGAATCTCGTCCAGAGAGAGCCTCAGTTCTTAGCCCAATGGACGACGGATAAGATTTATGAACATCTACGCGCCAAGTCTAAGGGGAAGAAACCTTTTATTCTGCACGACGGGCCTCCGTATGCCAATGGGCATATTCATATCGGCCATGCTCTAAATAAGATTCTCAAAGATATTATTGTCCGTTACAAGACGATGAAAGGTTTTGATGCTCTGTATGTTCCCGGTTGGGATTGTCATGGCCTGCCCATCGAGCATCAGCTTTTAAAAGATTTGAAAGCCCGTAAAGGTGATTTTGATACCGTGGTCTTTCGTAAGAAGGCTCACGATTATGCCATGAAGTTCGTTGGTATTCAGAAAGAAGAATTTAAGCGTTTAGGGATCTGGGCCGAATGGGATACGCCGTATCTGACCCTGGCGCCTAGTTATGAACACTGGATTTTGAAGTCCTTGGCTGTCCTTAAGAAGAAGGGCTATGTTTATCGCAGTCTGAAACCTGTTAACTGGTGCTTTAATTGCGAGACAGCTTTAGCGGAAGCAGAAGTGGAACATGAGGATCACTCCTCTCAAACCGCCTATGTTCGTTTTCAGGTGAAGAATCCTGAAGTGTTGGGGATTCCTGCCGCCTCAAAGTTGTCCTTGCTGATCTGGACAACAACACCCTGGACCTTGCTAGCCAACGTCGCTGTGACCATCCATGCGGAGTTTGATTATGTCCTGGCTCAGTCGCAAGATGAGATTTTAGTCGTCGAGAAAACCCTGGCCGAGAAGGTGTTTGCCTTAGCCGGTCATTCTTATAAGGTCATTAAAGAAGTTAAGGGGGCCGATTTAAAGAAGCTGGTCTATGCCCATCCTTTTGGCAAGTTGGAATCTTGTCCTGTCGTCAGTGCGGATTACGTCACCAAGGAAGACGGAACAGGTTTGGTTCATACCGCTCCTGGTCATGGTCAGGAAGATTTTCAAACAGGTCTGGCTAATAAGCTTCCTGTTTTGATGCCTGTGAACTCCAGAGGTGTTTTTACTGAGGAGGGAGCTCCGTTTACAGGTCAACACGTTTTTAAAGCGATGGATGCTGTTTTGGCGGATTTGACCAGTCGAGGACTGTTATTTGCCTCCGTCGCTATTTCGCACACCTATCCTCATTGCTGGCGCTGTAAGAATCCAATTATTTTTAGAGCCACCGAACAGTGGTTTATGAGCATTGATCACAATAATCTCCGTCAACAACTCAGGGATGCGATTGAGCGGGACGTTGAGTTTGTTCCGCCTGCTGGTCGTGAACGTATCTTAGGAATGGTCAATACTCGTCCAGATTGGTGCTTGTCTCGTCAGCGTCTCTGGGGTGTTCCGATCCCGGCGGTCGTCTGTAAAGGCTGCAAAGACGAACATAAACTTTTTGTGGAAGTGATCGAACATCTCGCTGAGTTGGTCAAGACGCATGGCAGTGATATTTGGTTTGAGAAGGAGATTAAGGATCTACTCCCGACGGGGTTTAAATGCCCGGATTGCGGGGGAACAGCTTTTGAGAAAACGCACGATATCCTAGACGTCTGGTTTGATTCTGGCGTTAGTCATCAGGCGGTGTTTCGCACCTTGTTGAATAGTCCATTGCCGGCGGATCTCTATTTAGAAGGTTCTGATCAGCATCGGGGTTGGTTCCAGTCGTCGCTGATTCCTTCGGTGGCGATCGATGGGAAGGCTCCGTATCGTCAGGTCTTAACGCATGGGTTTGTAGTGGATGGACAGGGACGAAAGATGTCCAAGTCCTTAGGCAATGTGGTTTCTCCTCAGGAAATTATCAGTCAAAATGGAGCGGATATCCTGCGTCTATGGGTGGCATCGAGTTCCTATAACGATGACGTGCGTATCTCCAAAGAGATTATTGACCGCCTGGTGGATTCTTACCGAAAGATTCGTAACACGGTGCGTTATCTATTAGGAAATTTGAGTGGATTTAACCCTGACACAGATGTGTTGGAGTATTCCAAGCTTTTAGATTTAGACCGTTGGGCTTTAAATCGTTTGGCGGCGCTTATTAAGACGGTGGATGAGGGGTATGAGGCTTACGATTTTGTGATGGTTTATAAGGCGATTCACAGTTTTTGCAACGAGGACCTCTCGAGCATTTATCTTGACATCCTTAAGGACCGCTTGTATACTTGCCCCGCTTCGTCAGCCGAAAGACGCTCGGCACAGACGGTTCTTTATCATATTCTCGACACTTTAACTCGTATGGTCGCTCCTATGATGGTGGTCACATCCGAGGAGATCTTTGCCATAAGTCCTAAAACCACAGAACTTTCGAAAGTTCCAAGTGTGCATGTATTAGCTTGGCCGACGGTTCCTGCGGTATGGGTTTCACCTCAAGTGCAAGACAGTTTTAAAGATCTTTTAGAGTTTAGATCCTTTGTGCTTAAAGCTTTAGATGAACAAAGAAAGCAGGGGGCTATCGGGAGCGGTTTAGAAGCCAAGGTTATCATTAAAACCGCCAGTGATCGAGATTACAATTATCTAAAAAGCTTTGGAAGCTATTTGGCTTCTTATTGTATCGTTTCTCAGATTTCGTTAGAGAAGGTTATCTCCGTATCCGGTGGTTTAAGTGAGTATTTTGCTCAAACTACGATTGAAGTCAAAGCAGCGGATGGTCAGAAATGTGGTCGCTGTTGGAATTACCGCACCGATGTGGGTGCGCAAGTGAAACATCCGAGCCTGTGTGTCCGTTGCGCTCAAGTGGTTGACAATTTAACTTAGGAGAGAATAATCAATGCCTGCAAAAGATAAAAAAACCGCTCCAAAAGTAAACAAGAGCAGTAGCCCCGTCATTAAAAAATCTGCTGGAAAAATTGATCCTAAATTTGATGTCTATCAAAAACTGCTTTTAAAGACGAAGGATCAGATTTCCGGGGACATCCGTCATCTTTCTGATGATAATGCGGGCAGCGGGACGGATCGCGGCGGAGACATTTCCGGTCATGCCTTACATATGGCAGACGTGGCGACAGATATGTATGATCGTGAATTTAATCTTGGGCTTGCGGCGAATGACCGTGAACTATTAACCAGCGTTAACCAGGCCATGGATCGTATTAAGGATGGAAGCTTCGGTATTTGTTTTGAATGCAAGAAACCCATCGCCTCTACTCGTCTTAAGGCAATACCCTATACAGTCACGTGTTTGAAATGCCAGGAAAAGATTGAATCTAAGCGTAGATAAGGTCTCATGAATGATTTAAAGCGTTCCAAGGTTGATATTGCTATTTTTGTCTCCGGTGTTTTGGGAGTCATTCTTGTGGACAGGCTTAGTAAAATCTTTTTTTCTCATCTTTTAGATCTCAACGAATCTGTTATTTTTATTAAAAATTTCTTATATTTCACCCTTGTTCATAATACGGGGATTGCTTTTGGTTTGTTTAAAGATTGCGGTTTTGTTTTTATAGTCATACCCTTGGTTCTGACGGGTTTGTTGGTTTACAATATTTATTACTACCGACACAGCGATCAGTTAAGTCGCGTCTATATTTTAGCGTTCTCCTTGATTCTAGGAGGGGCTATTGGTAATTTGATTGATCGTATTTTTCTTGGGTATGTGATTGATTTTATAGATTTTCGTATTTGGCCTGTCTTTAATATCGCAGATAGTGCCATCACCATCGGGGCGGCTATCATCTTATTCAAATGCATCCCATCCTCTTCCAAATAGGTCCGATCACCATTTATTCTTATGGCGTTATGATTGCCTTGGCGGTTATCCTTTGTGCCTGGCTTTTAAGTCGTGATGCTAAGGTTTATAAAATACCGGCGGATACGATTTATGATTTAATGTTCTGGACAGTGGCCTGGGGGATCTTGGGCGCCAGGATTTTTTATATTGGTTTAACATGGAATTATTTCAGCAAGAATCTTTTAGAGATGATCATGCTGCAGCACGGCGGTTTGGCCTGGCAAGGGGGATTTATTGGAGGAGCCTTAGCGGGGACTTGGTTTGTTATTAATAAGAAATTACCATTGAGGTTGTTGTTAGATTTAGTGGCTCCTTATATTGCTTTGGGGCAATCGATCGGGCGAGTGGGGTGTTTTTTTAATGGATGCTGTTATGGAAAACCTGTTTCCTGGGGGATTTATTTTCCTGTTCATGAAGCAAGGCTTCATCCGACCCAACTTTATGAAACAGGAGGTCTTCTCGTTGCATTTTTTATTTTAAAATATGCACAGACAAAGCCTCATCGTTTAGGAATGATTTTTGTTTTGTATTTGTGGTTAGGGGCTATTGAACGTTTTACAGTAGAGTTCTTTAGGGCGGATCATGATGGTGTTTGGTTGGGTTTAAGTTTGTTCCAGTATATTTCATTAGCCATTTTTGCTGTTGGTCTGGTCTTGTTAAGGCGGTTTAGACAATGAAGCATCATTTTATAGTCGAAGAAGCTCATAAGGATTTGCGCCTCGATGTTTATTTGACCCACATGATCGAGAATATCCCCTCACGCACCTTTGTCAAAAAGTTGATTGATTCAAAAACGGTGATGGTTAATGGAAAACCTGCAAAGACTAAGTATAAGGTGCTTATTGGTGATAAGATCGACGTGACCATTGATCAAGCCTCCTTAGAGCCTCAAGATTTGGTAGCAGAGAAGATAGCGTTGGATGTCTTTTATGAAGATCCAGATATTATCATCATCAATAAACCTATAGGTCTGACTGTTCATCCTGCGGCCGGTAATCAAAGCGGAACCCTGGTGAATGCGTTGTTGGGAAGATTTGAAGAGCTTTCGGATATCAACGGAGATGTTCGTCCTGGAATCATCCATCGTTTGGACAGGGACACGTCCGGTTTGATCGTTGTGGCCAAAACCAATGTGGCCCATGCCCGTTTGGCCCGTCAATTTGAAAAACATACGGTGATTAAACGTTATGTAGCGCGGGTGCAGGGTATTATCCAATATGATCAGGGCGTTGTTGATGTCAATATTGGTCGTCATCCCAAGTATCATGATCAACGGAGGGTTGTTGAAAAAGGAGAGGGTAAGGAAGCTGTTAGTCTTTATCAAGTTCTTAAACGTTTTAAGAAATCCACCTTGGTCGCTCTTTTTCCTCAAACGGGGCGAACGCATCAGTTAAGAATCCATATGAAGCATTTGGGGCATCCGATTTTGGGAGATGAGAAATACGGCCGAAGAGAAAGTTTTTCCAGGCTGGCCTTACACGCCCAAAGCATTGCCTTTGAACATCCCATCACAAAGCAGTCCATTGAGTTTTCGTGTCCTGTTCCTGCTGAATTTTTACAAGAAAATTAGGAATTAACTCTTTACTAAGGAAGACTTTTTCTTATAATGAAAACTATGCAAACTAAAAACGGAAAAACTCTCACCATTTTTGTTGTTTTAATTACCATCTTATTAGTGTCTTCAACAGCCATCGGCTTTTTTATGTATCAGAAGGAAAGCCAGATGCGTAAAGATTTGGAAGTCCAGTTACAACAGAACATTGAAGTTCAAAAGAAATTAACAGAGGACTTAAAAGATACCAAGGGCCAGGTGAGTTTATTACAGGATAAGAATAAAGAAGCGGACAAGAAGATTAATAGTTTAATGGACGAAATGGAATTAAATGAAGGTCTTCGCAATGCTCTTAAAAAAGAGAATGGTACTTTAAAAGAATCCTTGGATGTGGCTAAAAAAGAAAAAGATACGATCCGTGCGGATTTAGATGCGGCTGCTAAGAAATTACAGGAAACCCAGGCGTTACTAAAGGTTGAGCAGGATAAGGTTAAAGATATGATAGAGCAGGTTAAGAAACAGGTCGAGGCTGCTGCGGTGTCTCCTGTACAACCTGTTTCTACCGTGACCCCGGAGATTGTTGCCGACACAAAAAATAAAATGGAATTAGGTAAGATTGTTGTGGGTGAGCCAAATGATGGTAAGGGTCGGGTTTTAAGTGTTGATAAAGAATCAGAATTTATTATTTGTAACCTAGGCGCTAAACAGGCTCTTAAGGTAGGAGACATCCTTTCTGTCTATAGAGCGGATCAATATTTAGGTGATGTTAAGATTTCTCGGGTTCAGGAAGAAATGTCTGCCGCTGATTTTATTCCACCCTTATCCAGTCCCAAAGTTCACAAGAATGATATTGTCATAATTAAACAGTCATGATTCTTAATGTCGCATCTGCTTCCTCATTAAAAGGCAGAATTCTTCTGCCGGCTTCAAAATCCTATTCAATCCGTGCCTTTATTATTGCTGCCTGTGGAGGAACTTCACATCTCATCCACCCTTCCAATTGTGAAGATGCTCTTGTTGCTATGAAGACAGCTAAAAGCCTTGGCTCCAAGGTTCAAAAGAATACAGAGGGGTATTCTATTGAAGCGGATTTAAAGATTTCTTCCAATAAAACATTCTTAGTAGGTGAATCAGGAACGAGTTTGAGGTTTTTGTTACCCTTGCTTCCTATGACGACACAGAAGGCGATTGTGAAGGGTCATGGGACGTTGGTGGGACGTCCTAATGCCCATCTCTGTCAGACGCTGCGTGACTGCGGGATGAATCTTAAAGGAACAGGTCCTAAGGAATCTGTTCCTCTTGTTTATCAGGGGGGGGCATTTAAAGGCGGAACGATTGAAATCGATGGTAGTTTGAGTTCACAGTTTATTTCTGCGCTTTTAATCGCGGCTCCGTTGTTGCCTGTCGATAGTCGTATTCGGATTATAGGTAAGGAAATGGTTTCAGTTGATTATATTGTGATGACTCGTCAGATTCTAGAAAAGGCCGGCATTGCCGTTAAACGTGTTTCCGATAGAGAATATTGGGTTAAAGGGCATCAGACATTCAAAGGCTTAAAGAACTTCAAGGTGCCTTCCGACTATGGGTTGGCTGCGTTTTCTATGGCAGCGGCGTCTATTCTTTCATCCAAGGTCGTTTTGGCAGGTCATCTGAAGGGGGATTTAGTTCAGTCCGACGGGCATATTTTAGAATTCTTAACAAAGATGGGGGTTGTTTTTAAAAAGACAAATTCAGCGATTGCGATCGAGGGTCCCTTTGCTTTAAAGGGAGGAACGTTTTCGTTAAAGAATTGTCCAGACCTAGTTCCTATTATGGCTGTCCTAGCATTGTTTGCCAAGGGGCAAACCAAGTTGGTTGATATTGTCCATGCCCGAGCTAAAGAGTCGGATCGTATTAGCGATGTGAGAAGTGAATTATTAAAGGTTGGAGCTGATGTTAAAGAAACTTCCAATGCTTTAATTATAACCCCCCAAAGCTCTTACAAAACAGGACAGCTATTAGATAGTCATCATGACCATCGTTTAGCCATGGCCTGGACCGTCTTAGGAATGAAAATAGGTTGTCGTGTTGAAGGTATTGAGTCCTGCCGTAAGTCCTACCCTGATTTCGTTAAAGATATGAAAATATTAGGCTTAAGTACTCGTTAAAAAGGTTGACACTCCATATCCTTTTGGTTATTATGTCCAATTATGATTAATCAAATCAAAAAACTTTTTACCTTTATTTCCGACTACATTTCTGGTTTATTTTCCAAGGACATGGGCATCGACTTAGGAACAGCCACCACCCTCGTTTATGTTAAGGGGGAAGGGGTTGTTTTGTGTGAACCTTCTGTTGTGGCTATTGAAAAAGACACTAATAGAGTGGTTGCGGTCGGAGAAGAAGCTAAACGTATGTTAGGCCGTACACCTGGCAGTATTGTGGCGATTCGTCCTATGAAGGATGGTGTTATTTCTGATTTTGAAGTCACGGAGGCCATGCTTAAATATTTTATTAAGAAGGTTCAGCCCAGTAAGTTTTATTTTCGTCCCACCATTGTTATTGCGATCCCTTCAGGAATTACGGAAGTTGAAAAACGTGCGGTTATCGATTCAGCTGAACACGCCGGTGCTCGTCATGTCATTTTGATTGAAGAACCCAAGGCGGCAGCCATTGGTGTCGGCCTACCCGTCCATGAACCCGCTGGTAATATGATCATTGATATTGGAGGTGGTACAACCGAATTTGCTGTTATCTCCTTAGGTGGTTTGGTTTATGCCAAGTCCATTCGTATCGCCGGTGATGAGATGGATGTGGCTATTATTGAATACTTGCGAAAGACTTATAATTTGATGATTGGGGAGCGTACCGCTGAAGAAATTAAAATCCGTTTAGGGTCAGCCTATCCTTTAGAAGAAGAATTAAATATGGATGTTCGTGGTCGTGATTTGATCGCGGGTTTACCCAAGACAATTAATATTTCTTCCGTCGAGATTCGTGAAGCCCTGGCAGATCCTGTTCAGGCGATTGTGGATGCTTCTAAATCGACGTTGGAACATACTCCTCCTGAACTGGCGGCTGATTTAATTGATCGTGGCATTGTGATGGCCGGTGGGGGGTCCTTGCTTCGTGGTTTAGATAAACGTATTGCTGAGGAAACAGGTTTACCTGTTCATGTGGCGGATGATCCTTTAACAGCGGTTGTTAACGGAACTGGTGAAACGCTTAACATGTCTCCGGCGATGCGCCGTCGTTTTACCCAGCACCATAAGTTAGATTTTTAAAAAGTCCTTTCATTGTTTAGACCTCCGTGCTTCGTAAACATTTAAAAAATCTTATCTACGTTGTTATTTTTATCATCCCTTTAGCCATTCTGTTTCTTCATCCTAAAACTCCCCGTTCTTCCGTATTGTTAGACTTGGCCAGCCGTCCGGTGGGTTGGTTTCAGGCCCCTGTTTTTGAATTAAAGAAGTTATTCTATTTTCGTGAGACTTATGATGATTACATGAAGCAGAGGAAACAGGTGGAGGCTCTGAAGGCCAGGCTTTTATATTTACAAGAATCTATTGATGAAAGCAGTCGTTATGGGACAATGGCGGAGTTTCGCCGTAAGCAGGATTACTCGTCTATGTTGGCCCATGTGATTGGCCGTGATCCTTCCAATTGGAATGCGTCCTTGATTATTGACAAAGGGCAGAAGGATGGCTTGAAGGTCGGCTTGCCAGTTGTTTCGATCCTAGGTGTTGTGGGGCGTGTTTTTGAAACAGGGGATCATACCGCTAAGGTTGTTTTGCTTTCTGACCCGAGTTTCAGTGTGGCGGCCCTTGTGCAGAGAACCCGTGAAAGTGGTCTTCTGACAGGTTCTTTAGGAGGTATTTGTCGATTAGCCTATTTGACCGATCAGGCTGATGTTAAGGTGGGGGACAGAGTTATTACCTCCAAACTGAGTAGCGCATTTCCTGAAGGGATTTTAATCGGTATTGTCGAGGATGTTCAGGCCAGTGAGAACAGTCATACGGTTGAATGCCTGGTGCAGCCGGCGGTGGATTTGTCGCAGATTGAGGATGTTTTGGTGATTAAGAGATAACTATGAACGCTATTGAAATCAAAAATCTTGTCAAGACCTACAAAAACGGCACCCAGGCGGTGAAGGGGGTGGATTTAGTTGTTCCTCAAGGGGATTTCTTTGCCCTACTTGGAGCCAACGGGGCCGGTAAGACGACGATTATTAGCATTCTCATTGGTCTGGTCAATAAGACCTCGGGCACCGTGAAGGTTTTTGATCATAATATTGATCAGGAATTTGATTTAGCCAAACGATGTATCGGCGTTGTTCCTCAGGAGTTTAATTTCAATATGTTTGAGAAGGTTCATGACATTGTTTCGATCCAGGCGGGATTTTTTGGGATTGAAAGAAAAATAGCCGTTAAGAATACCGAGGAGGTTTTAAAGAAGGTTGGATTATGGGACAAAAAAAATGCCATGGCACGTACGCTTTCAGGGGGGATGAAACGTCGTCTGATGATTGCGCGTGCTCTCGTTCACAAACCTAGGGTTCTCGTCTTAGACGAACCGACAGCAGGTGTTGATGTTCAACTGCGTGTGGGGATGTGGGATTATCTGCGTGAGCTGAATGCTCAGGGCGTGACGATTCTTTTGACCACGCATTATTTAGAAGAAGTTCAGCAGATGTGTCGCAATGCTGCCATTATCAAGGAAGGTCAGATTGTCCGTCTAGATAGTGTAAAGAATTTAAACAAATTTATCACCCAGGAAACCTATGTGATTGCGGTTAAGACAATGGAATCACTAGCAGGCCTTGAGGCGTATAAGCCGGTGGTTGTTGATGATCATACGTTGGAAGTGGAATTAAATCGTGACGAGCAGCTTAATGGGTTGTTGATTAAACTGATTAATAATAAATTTGATATCACCGACGTTCATCCTAAGGGGCAGCGTCTGGAGAAGTTATTTTTATCGTTACTATAAAGAAACTTTGTCACCCCCGAATGTTTCTGTCGGGGGTCCAGGCCTGCCTGCCGGTAGGCAGGGTTGGCTAAAGTTCTAGATGCCCGACTAAAGCATTCGAGCATGACATATGGGAAGTTATGAAATATCAATGGATTGCCTTTCAAACTCTGTTGCGTAAAGAAATTTCTAGAATTATCAGGATTTGGACGCAGACCCTGTTGCCTCCGTTAGTGACGCAGAGTTTGTATTTTATTATTTTTGGAAAGTTTATCGGTTCTCAGGTCGGGGCGATCAACGGGGTTACCTATATGTCCTTTATTGTCCCAGGGCTTGTGATGATGGCGGTGATTAACAGCGCCTATGGCAATGTGGTCAGTTCCTTTTTTGGAGCGAAGTTTCAACGCAGCATCGAGGAGATGTTGGTCTCTCCGATGCAGGAATGGGTCATTGTCGGCGGTTATGCCACCGCTGGGATAATCCGGGGGATAGTCGTCGGAGCCCTTGTCTTTCTAGTGTCCTGTTTCTTTACGCATCCAACGATTCATCAATTTGGGATTGTGATGCTCTTTATGATTCTCACCTCAGCCGTTTTTTCATTGGCAGCCTTGATTAATGGCATTTTTGCTAGGAATTTCGACGAGGTGGCCATTTTTCAGAATTTTGTTTTAGTGCCGTTGATTTATTTAGGAGGCGTTTTTTATTCCATCTCAAGACTTCCTGTCTTCTGGCAGAATCTCTCTAAGCTTAATCCTATTTTGTATATGATCGATGGCTTTCGTTATGGATTTTTTGGTTTTTCAGACGTCAGCGTGCCTTTTAGCGCAGGATTGCTTATTGTTTTAACCCTGGTGTTGTGGCAAATCAATATCGTGCTTCTTAAGAAGGGTATAGGGATTAAGAGTTAACAGGGCTATGGTTTTTAATTCGCTTCAATTCGCTTTATTCTTCCCCATTGTGTATTTGCTTTATTTGCTTCTTAGGCATCGCTGGCAAAATCGTATGCTTTTGGTGGCCAGTTGTATTTTTTACGGAGCCTGGGATTGGCGATTTCTAGCGTTGATGTTTGTTTCCATCACGACGGATTTTTTTTGTGCGCAGGGGATCTTTCGATCGTCGGATACCTATGTTCGTAAGCTGTTTCTTGTTATTAATTTTATCGTGAGCCTTGGCATTCTTGGCTTTTTTAAGTACTTTAACTTCTTCGCAGCGAATCTTGAGAATTTATTAAGTATAGGGGGAATGCATCTTCATCACTCTGTCCTTAAGATTATCCTTCCCGTAGGTATTTCCTTTTATACATTTCAGGCGATGAGTTATGTCTTTGATGTTTATCGAAACAAGTTGGTCCCGGTGACAAGTTATCGGGACTACGCACTATTTGTCACCTATTTCCCGCATTTGGTCGCAGGGCCCATCATGAAGGCTCGTGATTTACTGCCTCAGGTGCTTAATCCAAGAGTTGTATCTTGGGAGAAATTCTATGGAGGATGCTACCTGATTGGTTGGGGTCTTTTTCAGAAGATGTTCGTGGCTGATAACCTGGCTAAGATTGTGGATCCTGTCTTTGCCGGGCACCTACCCTATCATGGCACAATGGTTCTGGTCGCTGTTTACGCTTTTGCGTTTCAGATCTACTGTGATTTTGCTGGCTACAGCAATATGGCCCGAGGATTAGGGAGGCTCATGGGGTTTGAGATCATGATTAATTTTAATAATCCTTATTTCTCCCGGAATCCCCGTGAATTTTGGCAGAGATGGCATATTAGTCTCTCAACATGGCTTAAGGACTATTTGTATATTCCCTGTGGTGGTAGTCAAGGGGGAAGGCTTGCCACTTATTGGAATATCTTTATAACCATGCTTATTGGTGGTCTGTGGCATGGGGCGAATTGGACGTATGTGTTCTGGGGAGCTTATCATGGGGTTCTGCTTATTCTTCATAGAATATTTCAACCCTTGGGTCAAGTGCTGGCGCGTGTGGTGGGACGAATGGGAGATCGTGTTTTACAGATGATTAGCGCGTTGATAATGTTTCATTGTGTTTGCCTCGGTTGGCTGTTTTTCAGGGCCTCATCATTTCAGCAGGCATGGGATATGCTCTATGCTCTGGGGTGGAATATTGTCCCAACGATTAGGGAAGCTCGGCCTTACTTTTTATGGTTAGCGTTTTTGATTTTTGTTCTTGGTATTGTGGAGATTGCCCAACGATGGTCGAATGATCAGGATATTGTTCGTCGCTGGCCGCTGGTTTTTCGTTTCTGGTTGTATGTTGTCGTACTTTATCTTTGGCTTATTTGGGGACAGTATGGCGGGCATGAGTTTATTTATTTTCAGTTCTAACGTGAGGCTAAGGTGAACGGGATTTTTATATTTTTGATTGTGCTTGTGATGGGCATTACGTTGGGACTCGTTATTGTGGAGCGTTTTTCACGGGGTGTTTGGAGAACGGTATTGAGTGTACTGATGTTTATTGTGTTGGTTGTTAGTTTGAGGATGTTATTTCTGGATAATGATGTCGTTTGGCCGATTTATGGAAAAAATCTCAAGTTAGGAGTAGATATTACTAATAGACAAAATCATAGCTTGGAAAATACAGTTGGGTCTTGGAGGAAGGTTTCAGAAAGAAATAGTCAATATTTTTCTCTGGGTTCAAGTCAATCGGGTCATGTATTTGGTCAATCACAATGGATATTCTCTATGTGTTCATCAAGTTTAGCATTTGATGAGTATTCGTTTTTTAGGAAAGAAATTCTATTGAAACATCCTCGAGCGGTTATTTTATATATTTCAGAGTTCGATATGGTTCGAAATTATAGTATCGACGGAGTGAAGGCTCTTCCAATGGAGGCGGATTATTTGATAAGTTTCTTAGTCAGAGATATTGAAGTAGGGCAAAAGGGTTGGGTCAAGCGTTTTTGCAAAGCATGTCCCATTGTCTATGAGAATTTTGTTCCTGAGGTTAAGCAGGGTTTTATTATGCGAAGTTTCTTGAATAAGCTCATAGGAGTTTCTGCTGAAGATGTGGAGTATGAGAAAAAGGTTATAAGAAGAAAGACTTATTATTCCCAAGAGGAGTTTCTCAAATCAGCCATAATTGATAGTGAAAACTTATACGGTCGTTTAAATGTGAATGAGAAGGGTTGGCTAGCGCTGGAAGAATTTATATCCTTCTTTGAGAAAAGAGACATTAGAGTGGTTATCCTTGAAGGGCAATATCTTCCTACTGTGATGTCTTCCGTTTTAGCTTTGAAGGCCAACAAGGTTTTTCGAGACAGGCTGATGCCGATAGTCCATCGGCATCAAAATGTATTGTTTATTTCCCGGGAAGGGCAATTTTTGTTTTCTTCAGAAGACTACAGGGATATGGATTGGAAGCATGTAAAAAAAGAGGCTGCTCGACGTTATTGTGAACATCTTTTGTCTGTACTTTCTAAACATTTGGATATAAATGGATAAGGTTATGGATATGAATACCTCCGTTATCAGGAAAATAGATTTCCCTCAGAGGGACTCATCTCTCCAATATCCTCAATACATCCTTGAATTAAAAGACGTCTTTATTGGTAAAGATGGCGTAGTCCTTGATGCGAATAAGAATCCTATTTTGGAGGCTATGCAGGGGGCTTATAACTGGTGCAAGATAAGGAAACAGGATAAAGAGGAGATAATTAGGCGCGTCAAAGAATCTACTACAATAGTTGATTTGCCAGAGGGTGTTAATTTTGTATACTGCTTAAGTTATTTTAATTGGTATCCGTATGGACACCTGTGGGACAATATACAGACATTACAGAAAATCGAGACATTAGATCTTGATAGTCCGACACTGCTGATTAATGCACCTACAAGACATATATTTAATTTAGATCAACATTTTCATAAGTTTGGATACGATAAGCAACACCTGAAGGTGTTGAATTTTAAGAATGATGATAGTACGGACTTGCTCTATAGAGTGCCAAAGCTTTGGTACGGCTCTATGTCCAACTGGCTCGCCAGTTGGATTCCTAGCACGGTAGAATGGATGAGGGAGAAATATAAACCTATTCCTGACGCAAAGCCGACCAAGCTTTACCTTTCAAGGGTCAATATCTCTTCAAGAGGGGTGCTCAATGAAGAGGAAGTTAGGTGTTTCTTAAAAGAACAGGGGTTTACGATTTTTGAGGGTCATGAAGGTCTTGAAAAGACAATTGAGCTGTTTTCTAATGCCCAAGTGATCATCGGTGCTCATGGCTCGGCATTTAAGAATTCTTTATTTAGTTTAGGAAACCCTTTAATCATCGAATTTTGTCCGAATAAGCGGATAGATAAGTCTCTATTTAATAATTCAATCTCAGCGGGACATGTAAAGCATAAATTTATAACGGTCGAATGTGACGAAAAGAATAATATAAAGATTGATATCGACCTCTTGAGATCTTTGTTAAATAAAGAGAGATCTAACGAGATCATGGCAAACTCCAGTGATGGATTTGTTCATCTTTTGGTATCTCTTTGGGATGATCCTGACCCAAAACGCAGGGAAGAGTTTTTCTCTTGTCTTTATAAGAATATCGAGAATCCTTATATTAAGCGGATATATGTGTTTTATGAGGACACGACAGGTCTATGGAAAGAGGTTTTACAAAATGAGAAGATTCAGGTCGTTTTTTTAAAAGAATACCCGACGTATCGGACGTTTATTGATTATGCCAATCAGTATTTATCTGGAAAGATGGTCGCTATTGCGAATGCGGATATTTTTTTAGATGAGTCTCTGGAACTTTTGCGGGAGTATGATTTTAGTCGTAAGGTTCTTGCCTTGACCCGGTATAATTTTGCCCCTTATAAGAATTGGGAGGGCTCTCTTTGGGAACGCAATTATTATTCTCAAGATACCTGGATCTTTCGGGCCCCGCTTACAGGTGTTTTTGCGGATATTCGTATTGGTTATTTGGGATGTGATGGGTGGATTGCATATGAATTAGAACGGGCGGGATTTAATGTTCTTAATCCATCCTTGGATATTAAGACATGGCATGTTCATGCCAATCGAAAGTTAGTTGTCGATGCCTTTGTAGATGCCAATTCTTATCATTCTAAAATCCTCGACCCTAAGACAAGACAACCCATTCGAGCAAGGTATTTACCGATCGAGTCTTTAGGATCGTGGAAGATCTATACCATTTATAGATCTTCCCTTCAATCGCTTTATCAGAGATGGGTATTAAGGATGAAGAAAGATGGTTTTGTTGTGATCTCTAGAGAAGTTACTCAGTCCAGTCTAACAGAGGGATATAGAGCAGAAGGATGGGCGGGAACCGTTCTTCCCAAGATACGCTTTATTTTAGAGACGATTGACAGTCATGGTGAGAACGGTTTTTTTATTTTTTCAGATGTTGATATTCGGTGGGTTACCCCTCTTGAGTCCCTTTTGAGGAAAACTTTGTCAGACTCCCCTAAGGTTGATATTTTTTTCAAACAGGAGGCTGGAAAAAATTCCAAAGATCCTGTCCATGTTTCTACAGGATTTTTTGTGTGTAAGGCGAATCAGCGGACAAAGGCTTTTTGGGGTCTTGTCGGGGACATGATGCAGTCGAAGCGCATCGATGCTAAGCAAGCGGCCAATGAGATCCTTGCCCAAAAGATGGTCCCTAAACTCAATATTGCGATGCTTCCATCATCGATGTGGAGTTCCATGGAAATCTTGGAGCAGATCAGCGCAGAGTTACAGCCTATAATATCTGTGGTCACTCCTGTTTTAAATGGAGAGCGGCATATTGAATCTTGCATCAAGAATGTGATTGAACAAGGATGTCTGGATAAGATAGAACATATTATTTATGACGGAGGATCCAAGGATCGGACCTTGGAGATTGTCGGGCAATATAGTCGTAAGTATCCGCATATCCGTCTTATTTCTGTTGCGGGAACGAATCAAAGCAAGGCCATGAATGAAGCGATCAAGGTAGCCAGGGGAAGTATTATAGGAACGTTGAATGTCGATGATTTTTATAGTTTGGATGTATTCAACGAGGTGATCGCCAGTTTTGAGGGATTAGTGCAGGGAAGTTTTGTGTTGGGTAATTTAAAGGTGTGGGATAAGGATAATAATGTCATTCAATCGTTTAAGTATCCCAATTTGAATTTCAATGATGTGGTTTGGGAAAGAGTTGCTTTTCCATGGAATCCAGCGAGTTATTTTTATCACAAGTCTTTGCATGATGTCATAGGATATTATGATGAAGCTGAAGAGTATCATATGGATGTGGATTTTTTGATGAGAATTTTACGTTCGGCTAATGTTGTTTACCGTGATCGGGATTGGGGAAATTACCGACGACTTCCCGGGACTAAGACTACCCGTGCTCATGGATCGGTGATCTTAGAGGATACTAGAAAAGTCTTTCGAAAGTACAGTTCGGATGATATTCCACAATTTTCACAGAATCTTCCTGGGACATTATGGGGGATTACAACGTTTTTTAACCCTGCTAAATCCAAGAATAATTATGAGAATTATTGTAAATTCAGGAGTTCAAGTGCCCGACAAGGATTGAAGCTTCTGGTCGTAGAGCTTGCGTTTGATGAAGATGATTTTGAGTTAAAAGAAGAGGATGCGGAGATTGTGATCCGGATTAGGGGGACTAAGAAGAATATTCTTTGGCAGAAAGAAGCCCTGTTAAATGTGGCTTTAAAGAAATTGCCAGATGATTGTGATAAGGTGGTGTTATTTCTGATTTTGAAGTCACGGAGGCCATGCTTAAATATTTTATTAAGAAGGTTCAGCCCAGTAAGTTTTATTTTCGTCCCACCATTGTTATTGCGATCCCTTCAGGAATTACGGAAGTTGAAAAACGTGCGGTTATCGATTCAGCTGAACACGCCGGTGCTCGTCATGTCATTTTGATTGAAGAACCCAAGGCGGCAGCCATTGGTGTCGGCCTACCCGTCCATGAACCCGCTGGTAATATGATCATTGATATTGGAGGTGGTACAACCGAATTTGCTGTTATCTCCTTAGGTGGTTTGGTTTATGCCAAGTCCATTCGTATCGCCGGTGATGAGATGGATGTGGCTATTATTGAATACTTGCGAAAGACTTATAATTTGATGATTGGGGAGCGTACCGCTGAAGAAATTAAAATCCGTTTAGGGTCAGCCTATCCTTTAGAAGAAGAATTAAATATGGATGTTCGTGGTCGTGATTTGATCGCGGGTTTACCCAAGACAATTAATATTTCTTCCGTCGAGATTCGTGAAGCCCTGGCAGATCCTGTTCAGGCGATTGTGGATGCTTCTAAATCGACGTTGGAACATACTCCTCCTGAACTGGCGGCTGATTTAATTGATCGTGGCATTGTGATGGCCGGTGGGGGGTCCTTGCTTCGTGGTTTAGATAAACGTATTGCTGAGGAAACAGGTTTACCTGTTCATGTGGCGGATGATCCTTTAACAGCGGTTGTTAACGGAACTGGTGAAACGCTTAACATGTCTCCGGCGATGCGCCGTCGTTTTACCCAGCACCATAAGTTAGATTTTTAAAAAGTCCTTTCATTGTTTAGACCTCCGTGCTTCGTAAACATTTAAAAAATCTTATCTACGTTGTTATTTTTATCATCCCTTTAGCCATTCTGTTTCTTCATCCTAAAACTCCCCGTTCTTCCGTATTGTTAGACTTGGCCAGCCGTCCGGTGGGTTGGTTTCAGGCCCCTGTTTTTGAATTAAAGAAGTTATTCTATTTTCGTGAGACTTATGATGATTACATGAAGCAGAGGAAACAGGTGGAGGCTCTGAAGGCCAGGCTTTTATATTTACAAGAATCTATTGATGAAAGCAGTCGTTATGGGACAATGGCGGAGTTTCGCCGTAAGCAGGATTACTCGTCTATGTTGGCCCATGTGATTGGCCGTGATCCTTCCAATTGGAATGCGTCCTTGATTATTGACAAAGGGCAGAAGGATGGCTTGAAGGTCGGCTTGCCAGTTGTTTCGATCCTAGGTGTTGTGGGGCGTGTTTTTGAAACAGGGGATCATACCGCTAAGGTTGTTTTGCTTTCTGACCCGAGTTTCAGTGTGGCGGCCCTTGTGCAGAGAACCCGTGAAAGTGGTCTTCTGACAGGTTCTTTAGGAGGTATTTGTCGATTAGCCTATTTGACCGATCAGGCTGATGTTAAGGTGGGGGACAGAGTTATTACCTCCAAACTGAGTAGCGCATTTCCTGAAGGGATTTTAATCGGTATTGTCGAGGATGTTCAGGCCAGTGAGAACAGTCATACGGTTGAATGCCTGGTGCAGCCGGCGGTGGATTTGTCGCAGATTGAGGATGTTTTGGTGATTAAGAGATAACTATGAACGCTATTGAAATCAAAAATCTTGTCAAGACCTACAAAAACGGCACCCAGGCGGTGAAGGGGGTGGATTTAGTTGTTCCTCAAGGGGATTTCTTTGCCCTACTTGGAGCCAACGGGGCCGGTAAGACGACGATTATTAGCATTCTCATTGGTCTGGTCAATAAGACCTCGGGCACCGTGAAGGTTTTTGATCATAATATTGATCAGGAATTTGATTTAGCCAAACGATGTATCGGCGTTGTTCCTCAGGAGTTTAATTTCAATATGTTTGAGAAGGTTCATGACATTGTTTCGATCCAGGCGGGATTTTTTGGGATTGAAAGAAAAATAGCCGTTAAGAATACCGAGGAGGTTTTAAAGAAGGTTGGATTATGGGACAAAAAAAATGCCATGGCACGTACGCTTTCAGGGGGGATGAAACGTCGTCTGATGATTGCGCGTGCTCTCGTTCACAAACCTAGGGTTCTCGTCTTAGACGAACCGACAGCAGGTGTTGATGTTCAACTGCGTGTGGGGATGTGGGATTATCTGCGTGAGCTGAATGCTCAGGGCGTGACGATTCTTTTGACCACGCATTATTTAGAAGAAGTTCAGCAGATGTGTCGCAATGCTGCCATTATCAAGGAAGGTCAGATTGTCCGTCTAGATAGTGTAAAGAATTTAAACAAATTTATCACCCAGGAAACCTATGTGATTGCGGTTAAGACAATGGAATCACTAGCAGGCCTTGAGGCGTATAAGCCGGTGGTTGTTGATGATCATACGTTGGAAGTGGAATTAAATCGTGACGAGCAGCTTAATGGGTTGTTGATTAAACTGATTAATAATAAATTTGATATCACCGACGTTCATCCTAAGGGGCAGCGTCTGGAGAAGTTATTTTTATCGTTACTATAAAGAAACTTTGTCACCCCCGAATGTTTCTGTCGGGGGTCCAGGCCTGCCTGCCGGTAGGCAGGGTTGGCTAAAGTTCTAGATGCCCGACTAAAGCATTCGAGCATGACATATGGGAAGTTATGAAATATCAATGGATTGCCTTTCAAACTCTGTTGCGTAAAGAAATTTCTAGAATTATCAGGATTTGGACGCAGACCCTGTTGCCTCCGTTAGTGACGCAGAGTTTGTATTTTATTATTTTTGGAAAGTTTATCGGTTCTCAGGTCGGGGCGATCAACGGGGTTACCTATATGTCCTTTATTGTCCCAGGGCTTGTGATGATGGCGGTGATTAACAGCGCCTATGGCAATGTGGTCAGTTCCTTTTTTGGAGCGAAGTTTCAACGCAGCATCGAGGAGATGTTGGTCTCTCCGATGCAGGAATGGGTCATTGTCGGCGGTTATGCCACCGCTGGGATAATCCGGGGGATAGTCGTCGGAGCCCTTGTCTTTCTAGTGTCCTGTTTCTTTACGCATCCAACGATTCATCAATTTGGGATTGTGATGCTCTTTATGATTCTCACCTCAGCCGTTTTTTCATTGGCAGCCTTGATTAATGGCATTTTTGCTAGGAATTTCGACGAGGTGGCCATTTTTCAGAATTTTGTTTTAGTGCCGTTGATTTATTTAGGAGGCGTTTTTTATTCCATCTCAAGACTTCCTGTCTTCTGGCAGAATCTCTCTAAGCTTAATCCTATTTTGTATATGATCGATGGCTTTCGTTATGGATTTTTTGGTTTTTCAGACGTCAGCGTGCCTTTTAGCGCAGGATTGCTTATTGTTTTAACCCTGGTGTTGTGGCAAATCAATATCGTGCTTCTTAAGAAGGGTATAGGGATTAAGAGTTAACAGGGCTATGGTTTTTAATTCGCTTCAATTCGCTTTATTCTTCCCCATTGTGTATTTGCTTTATTTGCTTCTTAGGCATCGCTGGCAAAATCGTATGCTTTTGGTGGCCAGTTGTATTTTTTACGGAGCCTGGGATTGGCGATTTCTAGCGTTGATGTTTGTTTCCATCACGACGGATTTTTTTTGTGCGCAGGGGATCTTTCGATCGTCGGATACCTATGTTCGTAAGCTGTTTCTTGTTATTAATTTTATCGTGAGCCTTGGCATTCTTGGCTTTTTTAAGTACTTTAACTTCTTCGCAGCGAATCTTGAGAATTTATTAAGTATAGGGGGAATGCATCTTCATCACTCTGTCCTTAAGATTATCCTTCCCGTAGGTATTTCCTTTTATACATTTCAGGCGATGAGTTATGTCTTTGATGTTTATCGAAACAAGTTGGTCCCGGTGACAAGTTATCGGGACTACGCACTATTTGTCACCTATTTCCCGCATTTGGTCGCAGGGCCCATCATGAAGGCTCGTGATTTACTGCCTCAGGTGCTTAATCCAAGAGTTGTATCTTGGGAGAAATTCTATGGAGGATGCTACCTGATTGGTTGGGGTCTTTTTCAGAAGATGTTCGTGGCTGATAACCTGGCTAAGATTGTGGATCCTGTCTTTGCCGGGCACCTACCCTATCATGGCACAATGGTTCTGGTCGCTGTTTACGCTTTTGCGTTTCAGATCTACTGTGATTTTGCTGGCTACAGCAATATGGCCCGAGGATTAGGGAGGCTCATGGGGTTTGAGATCATGATTAATTTTAATAATCCTTATTTCTCCCGGAATCCCCGTGAATTTTGGCAGAGATGGCATATTAGTCTCTCAACATGGCTTAAGGACTATTTGTATATTCCCTGTGGTGGTAGTCAAGGGGGAAGGCTTGCCACTTATTGGAATATCTTTATAACCATGCTTATTGGTGGTCTGTGGCATGGGGCGAATTGGACGTATGTGTTCTGGGGAGCTTATCATGGGGTTCTGCTTATTCTTCATAGAATATTTCAACCCTTGGGTCAAGTGCTGGCGCGTGTGGTGGGACGAATGGGAGATCGTGTTTTACAGATGATTAGCGCGTTGATAATGTTTCATTGTGTTTGCCTCGGTTGGCTGTTTTTCAGGGCCTCATCATTTCAGCAGGCATGGGATATGCTCTATGCTCTGGGGTGGAATATTGTCCCAACGATTAGGGAAGCTCGGCCTTACTTTTTATGGTTAGCGTTTTTGATTTTTGTTCTTGGTATTGTGGAGATTGCCCAACGATGGTCGAATGATCAGGATATTGTTCGTCGCTGGCCGCTGGTTTTTCGTTTCTGGTTGTATGTTGTCGTACTTTATCTTTGGCTTATTTGGGGACAGTATGGCGGGCATGAGTTTATTTATTTTCAGTTCTAACGTGAGGCTAAGGTGAACGGGATTTTTATATTTTTGATTGTGCTTGTGATGGGCATTACGTTGGGACTCGTTATTGTGGAGCGTTTTTCACGGGGTGTTTGGAGAACGGTATTGAGTGTACTGATGTTTATTGTGTTGGTTGTTAGTTTGAGGATGTTATTTCTGGATAATGATGTCGTTTGGCCGATTTATGGAAAAAATCTCAAGTTAGGAGTAGATATTACTAATAGACAAAATCATAGCTTGGAAAATACAGTTGGGTCTTGGAGGAAGGTTTCAGAAAGAAATAGTCAATATTTTTCTCTGGGTTCAAGTCAATCGGGTCATGTATTTGGTCAATCACAATGGATATTCTCTATGTGTTCATCAAGTTTAGCATTTGATGAGTATTCGTTTTTTAGGAAAGAAATTCTATTGAAACATCCTCGAGCGGTTATTTTATATATTTCAGAGTTCGATATGGTTCGAAATTATAGTATCGACGGAGTGAAGGCTCTTCCAATGGAGGCGGATTATTTGATAAGTTTCTTAGTCAGAGATATTGAAGTAGGGCAAAAGGGTTGGGTCAAGCGTTTTTGCAAAGCATGTCCCATTGTCTATGAGAATTTTGTTCCTGAGGTTAAGCAGGGTTTTATTATGCGAAGTTTCTTGAATAAGCTCATAGGAGTTTCTGCTGAAGATGTGGAGTATGAGAAAAAGGTTATAAGAAGAAAGACTTATTATTCCCAAGAGGAGTTTCTCAAATCAGCCATAATTGATAGTGAAAACTTATACGGTCGTTTAAATGTGAATGAGAAGGGTTGGCTAGCGCTGGAAGAATTTATATCCTTCTTTGAGAAAAGAGACATTAGAGTGGTTATCCTTGAAGGGCAATATCTTCCTACTGTGATGTCTTCCGTTTTAGCTTTGAAGGCCAACAAGGTTTTTCGAGACAGGCTGATGCCGATAGTCCATCGGCATCAAAATGTATTGTTTATTTCCCGGGAAGGGCAATTTTTGTTTTCTTCAGAAGACTACAGGGATATGGATTGGAAGCATGTAAAAAAAGAGGCTGCTCGACGTTATTGTGAACATCTTTTGTCTGTACTTTCTAAACATTTGGATATAAATGGATAAGGTTATGGATATGAATACCTCCGTTATCAGGAAAATAGATTTCCCTCAGAGGGACTCATCTCTCCAATATCCTCAATACATCCTTGAATTAAAAGACGTCTTTATTGGTAAAGATGGCGTAGTCCTTGATGCGAATAAGAATCCTATTTTGGAGGCTATGCAGGGGGCTTATAACTGGTGCAAGATAAGGAAACAGGATAAAGAGGAGATAATTAGGCGCGTCAAAGAATCTACTACAATAGTTGATTTGCCAGAGGGTGTTAATTTTGTATACTGCTTAAGTTATTTTAATTGGTATCCGTATGGACACCTGTGGGACAATATACAGACATTACAGAAAATCGAGACATTAGATCTTGATAGTCCGACACTGCTGATTAATGCACCTACAAGACATATATTTAATTTAGATCAACATTTTCATAAGTTTGGATACGATAAGCAACACCTGAAGGTGTTGAATTTTAAGAATGATGATAGTACGGACTTGCTCTATAGAGTGCCAAAGCTTTGGTACGGCTCTATGTCCAACTGGCTCGCCAGTTGGATTCCTAGCACGGTAGAATGGATGAGGGAGAAATATAAACCTATTCCTGACGCAAAGCCGACCAAGCTTTACCTTTCAAGGGTCAATATCTCTTCAAGAGGGGTGCTCAATGAAGAGGAAGTTAGGTGTTTCTTAAAAGAACAGGGGTTTACGATTTTTGAGGGTCATGAAGGTCTTGAAAAGACAATTGAGCTGTTTTCTAATGCCCAAGTGATCATCGGTGCTCATGGCTCGGCATTTAAGAATTCTTTATTTAGTTTAGGAAACCCTTTAATCATCGAATTTTGTCCGAATAAGCGGATAGATAAGTCTCTATTTAATAATTCAATCTCAGCGGGACATGTAAAGCATAAATTTATAACGGTCGAATGTGACGAAAAGAATAATATAAAGATTGATATCGACCTCTTGAGATCTTTGTTAAATAAAGAGAGATCTAACGAGATCATGGCAAACTCCAGTGATGGATTTGTTCATCTTTTGGTATCTCTTTGGGATGATCCTGACCCAAAACGCAGGGAAGAGTTTTTCTCTTGTCTTTATAAGAATATCGAGAATCCTTATATTAAGCGGATATATGTGTTTTATGAGGACACGACAGGTCTATGGAAAGAGGTTTTACAAAATGAGAAGATTCAGGTCGTTTTTTTAAAAGAATACCCGACGTATCGGACGTTTATTGATTATGCCAATCAGTATTTATCTGGAAAGATGGTCGCTATTGCGAATGCGGATATTTTTTTAGATGAGTCTCTGGAACTTTTGCGGGAGTATGATTTTAGTCGTAAGGTTCTTGCCTTGACCCGGTATAATTTTGCCCCTTATAAGAATTGGGAGGGCTCTCTTTGGGAACGCAATTATTATTCTCAAGATACCTGGATCTTTCGGGCCCCGCTTACAGGTGTTTTTGCGGATATTCGTATTGGTTATTTGGGATGTGATGGGTGGATTGCATATGAATTAGAACGGGCGGGATTTAATGTTCTTAATCCATCCTTGGATATTAAGACATGGCATGTTCATGCCAATCGAAAGTTAGTTGTCGATGCCTTTGTAGATGCCAATTCTTATCATTCTAAAATCCTCGACCCTAAGACAAGACAACCCATTCGAGCAAGGTATTTACCGATCGAGTCTTTAGGATCGTGGAAGATCTATACCATTTATAGATCTTCCCTTCAATCGCTTTATCAGAGATGGGTATTAAGGATGAAGAAAGATGGTTTTGTTGTGATCTCTAGAGAAGTTACTCAGTCCAGTCTAACAGAGGGATATAGAGCAGAAGGATGGGCGGGAACCGTTCTTCCCAAGATACGCTTTATTTTAGAGACGATTGACAGTCATGGTGAGAACGGTTTTTTTATTTTTTCAGATGTTGATATTCGGTGGGTTACCCCTCTTGAGTCCCTTTTGAGGAAAACTTTGTCAGACTCCCCTAAGGTTGATATTTTTTTCAAACAGGAGGCTGGAAAAAATTCCAAAGATCCTGTCCATGTTTCTACAGGATTTTTTGTGTGTAAGGCTTCAACATTACGGCATCTTTCTTTAAAAAGATACCAATGACAGATCCAATCGCCATGGAGGCTATTAAGGTGAGAGAAAACTTATAGGAACCCAGAAAGGAAGATTTTGCCGTCTTAGACATGCTTTAACCAGGAACTGATTCCAAAAATGTACCACAAATTAGCCGCAATATGAACGCCCTGCTTTTGCTGTTCCAGCAAGAACTCCATCGCCTGATCAATCTTCACCAGACAGACAAGAATATCCTCACCCGGTTCTAATTCCTGAACAGGATTTTGATTTAAGGGATCATGATCGTCGACATCCACACAGATAATACGCGCGCTATCATCAATCAAGGACGCTCCTGTTTTTAGCACTGGACTCACGGAGACTATCTTTCCCACATAGCCGGTTTCTTCTTTGAGCTCCACCAGCGCATGAGCAGGATCATTAAACCCAAGCCCCGCCGGCAACGCCAAAATATAACCGCCAATCGCCGGACGATATTGTTTAATCAGAATGATTTGATTCGAATGAATCAGACGAGCCAGAACCACAACACCCACCGAGGATTTCTTACGACGAATACTCTCCCAAACAATCTCCTTACCATCCCTACCCTCACAAAGCGTCTCATGAACCGAGAGCCACTGACCTTCATAGACTGTACGTTCCGAAATATTTTTCATAGAGGCTATTATAGCCATATTCACTGCTATCTAGCAATGCCAAATTGATAAGTTTATCTGATCTGTGAAACTAGACAGCGACTGGGGAAGGGGTTGGTTGATTAATACCAAGAAAGAGACGTAAGTCTGTCATGGGTTGGATATTGATAATGACCGGGGTAAAGCCGGGGGCATTTTGAAGTTGGGCGAGCTGGGCTGGATCAAGATGAAACTTTATCTCACCCCCTTGATTTCGTGTTTCTAAATTCATTTTGTCAGAGTTGAAGTCGATACCACCGTTGTTTAACATGGCTTTATCCTTGTCTGCTTTGTCTATATTCAACGGTGCATTTTTAAACTCATTTTTAAACTCATTATTAACTCCCTCAGTCTTACTCTTAAAGGTGGGACTTAGTATTGAAGTCGGCTTTTCACCATCTATACCCGCCCTAACTCTTTCTTTCATGGTTTCAAAGGTCTTATCCCCCCTTACTTTACTCTGAAAATGCTCCTCCGCTTTCTTTAACCCATCAATGAAGTATTGAATATCCACCGGGCCCGTTTTACCCTCGGGTTTTCTTTCCTCTTCTTTCTTCTTAGTAGACCAAATAAAAACTTCATTTAAACCACTGGCCCTCAAATCTTCTCTAGTAATTATATTGTTCTCAATATAATGTGAAAGCGCCACTTGCATTGTTATTCCATAACTATAAATATCCGAAGCTATATCACGAAGAAGTTCAGAAGGCCTAAAAGGCACAGTCCCTGAAACGCTAAATCTATCTCTCGGGATAGCTACACCAAAATCAATAAGCATCGCTCTCAGCTGCTCCACCCCTTCGGCAACAACAATATTGCCTGGCTTAAGATCATTGTGTAACATGCCTATTCCATGAAGGCTCTTTAATGTTTCAGCAACCTTCTTAAGCGCGCCAATCACCTTAACAAGCCCAACAAGATTAGTATTCTTTGAAATATATGTTGTTAAATCCTCGGCATTCTTAACACCTTTGAACTTCACCCAAATGGCTCCATTAGAATAAACGCCTATTGAAACGCTCCTAGGAACATCAAGGTTTCCAAGCTTCCTCTGTGCATCCAATAATGCTAAAACTTCTGTAAGAATACTATTGTTCAGTAACATATTATATTTTAGAGGTTCATTAATCATATACGCCAAGCCTGACTTCTTATTTCTTAACCTCTTTCTCTCATCTTTCACTGTATCTATTTCAACTTTATTATTAGTTGCTCCACTACTCTTGATTAAAACATCCAACTTTTCTTCAACAGATTTAAGTTCTTCTTCAACAGACTTAAGTTCTTCTTTAAGTCTTTCAAAGTCATTCTCACCGACAAATTTAGCTGTTTTCTCAAAAGAGTCTGGCTCATTTGGATCAAAACTAATAATCCCTTGTCCTCCTTTTTTATCACCCTTAATCATCTCAGGATCACGAATCTTCATATCAATCTTTATACGACCATCTAAATAATTATTAAGAAACTTAAAAATTTCTTCGAGATCTAGAGACTTGGGGAACATCTCTACAGGGATCCTTTCCAGTAGCAACTCCCTAGGGGCTGACTCTTTAGAAGAACCATTAGAGAATAACCCAAGTTTCTTATTAGCATCAGACATTGACATTGAGGTAGGGTTAAGCATTGATATTGCGATAGCATTAGGAATCACTTGTTGTACTAAAGAATCACCTGCTGTCAACATCGCTTTATCTTTAGCTACCTCCTTCCTGAAAGCCTTTAACAAGTTACCCTCGTTGGAATTGATTAGTTCCTGTTTCTTAACACCATTATTCTTAACCCGAGAAAAAGGGTCTCCTATGCTCGAACCCTTAGCAAAGGAAGGTACCCTACCACGTTTATAACTTTGTACTGCTTCTCGCAATTCTTTTAGCCCATCTTCCTTTTCCTTAAAATAAGACTGAGCTGATTTCAATTCACTAATAAGATCTTGCATATCGACCTTACCTTTTTTATCCTCAGGCCTTCTATCAAACATAGACTTCTGAGTCGTCCAAGCAATTAACTTCTTTAAACCACTTTCTTCCGACTCCTTGGCTCCAATAAGGCCTCCAAAATCTGGAAAAAGCAAATCATTGATTACCTTTCCATAACTATAAATATCTGATGCTACCGTCCGTATAATTTCAGCAGGCATATAACCAAGAGTACCCGAATGACTCTCCCCACCAATTCTAAGCGCAATACCAAAATCAATGAGCATAACCTCTCCCTGCTCATTAATAATGATATTAGCTGGTTTTAAATCATTATGTAGGATGCCCTTTTTATGAAGAGCATCCACCGTCTCTGCAATTTCAACAAGAGCCTTAATTTGGGCGGAAATCTCCAATTTAGCAAATGAATCTCTCGTTAAATCAACCCCATTCTTAATACCTTCCAACTCTACCCAAATGACACCATTTTCATACACTCCAATTGTAATCCCCTTAGGAATACGTCCCTTCTCTCCAAGATCCTTGCCACTCAATATCACCAGAAGCTCCCTAATTAAAGCGTTGTTCATAGCAACATTATAGGCCTCAGGATTATTTAATATTTCATATATCTTCTGTCGTTCTTCTAATAAAGCTTTTTGTTTTTTTTCATAACGTTTTAATAATTTCTCATCAGAAGTATTTATAAATCTAAGCATCCCCCTTAACTCATCGTCAATACCTGCAAGCCTATCTTTAAACTCGTCCAAATCAGCAAATTTAGATCTTTTTTGAAAACGACCCAATCGCAGTTGATCCGTATTAACTTCGCCGAATCCACCATTATTATCATTACTATTCTTCTTAAAGGGCCGAAGGTCTTTACTGACCGTTATCTCATTAGAGATAGTATCAAGAAACCCAAGAATTTCTTGACGATTTGTTGACTTTGGAAGCTTCTCCTCTGATATACGAGCAAGCAAGGTCGAATTTTCAAGAGAAGGCTGAGATCTAGGATTAGTTTTACCAAACTCAAGTTGAGCTCCCACTTGAAATAAAGAGTTTAAAACTCCAGTAAGTAGGGCCACCAGCATCGCATTATCCGGATCCTTAATGATCTCCATTGTGGGAATATCACCAAGTCGCGTCATTTGCGCAAAATCGAACCCGCCGGAAAAATATTTTCTAGGAATCCTCTCCTGCGTCTGTGGATCCACATCTTCCTTGATATAGTTATAAACACCTTTCTTAAAGGCTTGAATGTAGCGTCGATAGATGGCTTCCGTGTCATCCCTTTTGTCATCCCCGAATGCTTCTGTCGGGGATCCAGGGTTAGCTAAACTACTAGGTGCCCGACTGAAACGTTCGGGCACGACAGAAGAGGTATATTGAACCCCCTCCACCTTATTCTTATCGGCGTAAACCTTAGATAGGATGCTGTCTTTAATCTTCTTTTTATACCAGGCCGCCAGAATTAAGGAGTTGTAGACTTGTCGGAGTTTGACGAAATTCTTGTTTTCGTTGACTTCGCGGGTCAGTTCAGGAATGACGATTTCACGGACGATTTGGGAGGCTAGGGTATGTACATCCTTTTCTGTGGAAATCGCCTTCGGGGATGTTCTGCCCTCGTTGTTCTTGTTGAGGGCAACATAATCCTGCTCCAGCATCACCTTCAAACGGCTTTCTAGGACATAGGCTGTTCCTGCCTTGGCATTCTCAAAGACCACCGCTTTTTCAGGAACAATCCATACCTTATTAAACGTATTAACCGGAATGTTGGTGGTGCCATACTTCTTCTGTGCTTCTTCATACACCCTCTTCCAGAACTTTCGACCCACCTCATCTTCAGGATAGATTAAACTCGCGGTGATCTGTTTAAGCATATAGTCCTCTGCCAACAAATCCCGTCCCATTTCCGTCTGACCAAAACCTTGGGGAATGATTCTGTCCTTTTCATAAGGACTCAGGTTCACCCACATATCTTTTTCTGGAATGGTTAGGCTGGCTAGGAAGTATTTAATAAGTTTAGTAGATTCTTGTTTCATCTCTTCTGTCGTTCCCGAATGCTTCTGTCGGGAACCTAGAGATTGGCCGCTATCTTCTGGATCCCCGACTAAAGCATTCGGGGATGACAATGAAGAATCCCCCGTATCCAAAATAAAATCAAATTGAAACGGATTATCGGCATGGACCTTGATGCCTTTAAGAATAGGCGGATTAAACTCCGGGCTTAGATGAACAATCGCCCCTGGTTTAGGCAACAAGAAGTCCTGACCATAGGCAACAGGCATGGGCCCAAAAACATTAATCATGAAGATGATTAGAATTCCTATGTGGACGAATGGGGGTCGTATCATATCTATACTAAATATGACACATGCAAACCCGAAAACAAGGCCAGAACAGCCATTTTGAGGAAGCGGTTCCTTTTGTCCAAATCTTCGGAAGTTAAGTGCTGTACTTTCCTGCCTTCAAATTCCCTCCCCCTTTGTGTTGGAGGCCTGCCGGCAGGCAGGCTAACCTCCCCCATCAAGGGGGAGGAATCGAGAGATTAATCCTCAAAAAAGGACAGCCCCACTAAGATCTATGGACCCTAGCAGGACCGTTTGTGGATGCCACCTGGCCCCATTTCCAAGTGGCGAGGAGACTTTTTAGGACAGTCCCCACTGAATCTATGGACCCAGCAGGGACCGTTTGTGGATGCCACCCTGCCCCATTTTCAGAGTGGCGAGGAGACCATTTTACTACTAAATATTGAGCAGCCTGCCTCAGTAATGGGTTGCCGCCCATGTCCAATCGATCAAGAACCAATCTAGGTCCGTCTCTCTCTAGTGTCAAATATATCACCTGTCAAGTGCAAATCAAGGCCCAAAGGGTGATTCTACGAAAGGGGTTTCTAGAGGAGAATTTTTGCGTTTTTATATAAGAAAACCCTGTACCAAGGGATCGGTACAGGGTAAGAATACGAAAGAAAACTATTTAAAAGAATATGAAATTACTTTTTTTCAGCTACAGCCACAGGAACCATGGCATTCTCTACCGGGGCTATCTTGTCGGCTTCAATGCTGATATTCACAAGAACATCATTCGACACAGCTAAACCACCCTGATCCAAGGTCTTGTTCCATGTGATCCCATAATCCTGACGATTCAAGGTAAAAGTTGCATTAATCCCGATCACATCGCTTCCCATCATTCCCTTAACAGGACCAGAAATGGTCGCTGGAACGGTAATTTCCTTGGTCACTCCCTTGATCGTTAAATCACCGATCATATTGGTTGCTGTGATTTTCTTGCTGACAAAGGTGATGGCCGGAAATTTAACCGCATCAAAGAAATCAGGACTCTTTAAATGACCATCCCGTTTTTCGTTGCGGGTATTAATACTTGAGGGATCAATCGTCACAGACACCTTAGACGACGCCAGATCCTTATCATCAAACATAATCTGACCATCATATTTCTCAAAACTACCGCTGACGTTGCTCACCATCATATGCTTGACCGAAAAACTGACATTCGAATGAACAAGATCAATCTTATAACTATCCGCTGCCAAAACGACTGTGGAAACACAACCTAAAGCCAATACCAATCCTAGAATTTCCTTACGCATACATCCTCCTGTTTTGTGGTTATGATTATAAAAAATAAGGGCTCCTAAACTTCCTCAATCTTCTCTACCAATTTCTTTAAAAGCTCCACCATCCGATCCATACGATGCAAATTATGCACTTGAGCAATCTGCAGATTCTCCAATGAAACAAAGGTGGTGGGAATCTTCTCGACTCGCTGTAACAAATCCTTCTGCTGTTGCTGCAAGGGCGCCACCGTCTTTTCCAAAGACACAACTCCAGCCTCTTCCACTCTCTGTAACACATACTTCTGCTGTTGTTGTGATGTCTCTACCCCTGCCAGCATTTTGTCCATTCGCTGTAACAAATCCTTCTGCTGTTGCTGCAAGGGCGCCACCGTCTTTTCCAAAGACACAACTCCAGAAGAAACCTCTTCCACTCTCTGTAACACATACTTCTGCTGTTGTTGTGATGTCTCTACCCCTGCCAGCATTTTGTCCATTCGCTGTAACAAATCCTTCTGCTGTTGCTGCAAGGGCGCCAGTGTCTTTTCCAATGTCTCCGCTCGCCTTAATGCCTCTCTGTGTTGATGCTGCAACTGAAGGATCTCTCTGCGCATACGCAAATAAAGTTCATAACAAAATACCACCATCATACCGGTAAGAAAAACGACTAATGCGACCAAGATCCCCGTAGGAACAAGGAAATTAAAGCAAACCAAAATTGCACTGGCCACTATCGTTAAAATAAACGCAGCTATCTTAAACCATACCGTTATATCCATCTCAATCCTCCCGTTTATCTTATGACTTTAACATCTTCTTTTCTTTTAATGAAATATTCTCTTATTTTCTCTTTCAATTCTTCCTGACCCAAGGCCCACTCCCAAATCCCATCGCTATTCTTTCGAATATCCGTCCTAGGATCAAATCCATATTGTTTTAAATATTCCTGTCTCTCGCCATAGGACCTGTCTTGAATATGGCCATGCCATAAATGAAGAAGCACCCCTGGAACATACGATATGCTCCCTTGAACCGTTTCCCATATTCTTCGTGACCAGTCGATATAGTCCTCTAAAAGAGCTGGGGATAAAACTGAACAAACCCAGTCCTTCCTCGACCCATAAAAAGCTGAAGCCATCAGGGAATCCCCACCACCCAAGGGAAGACGATCAAAAAATCCTGTAAGTTGAAACACCTCTCTCCTGGCTGCCCAGGCAAACCCCATATGCCCGTTCTCCAAAAAGATACCCCCCAATACCTGATGCCCACATTCAGCCACACGATACGCCACGCTGTATAACTGCTGCCCATCACCAAATCCAAAAGGGACAGATAAAGGATCCGCATTGCCCTGCCCCTCTTTCAAATAAATGACCCATGAAAAAGGCTGAACCACCTTATATTTTTCTAACAACCGACTTGTTTCATCGACCCAATCCTCATTCTTAAAAAGAATATCACAATCCAGCCAAACCACCTTGTCACAATCATCAGGTAACTTCTTCAAGGCGATATTCAAGAGAGCTTCTTTCTGCCAAATAATATTCCGCTCTGTTCCTCTAATCTGGACTAGAAAATCCGCATCCCCTTCCTTCAACTCAAAGCTTTCGTCGTCAAAAGCAAGTTCAATAACCAGAAGCTTCAGTCCCTGTCGAGCGCTCGATTCCCTGAACCGTTGGTAATTCTCATATTTATTCTTATACCCGGCAGGATTAAAAAATGTCGTAATCCCCCATAATGTCCCAGGAAATCGCTTGGGAAACTGAGGAATCTCATCCGACCTATACCTTTGAAAAATCCTTTTTCTAGTGTCATCAAAAACCTTCACTCCATCACCTGGAACTGTCCTATCCCCTAAAAAACGCCGATAATTTCCCCAATCTCGATCACGATAAACAACATTGGCCGAACTTAAAATCCTCATTAAAAGATCCTCATCCATAGTATACTCATCGTTCTCATCATAATAACCTATCTTCTCATGCAACCGCTTATGATAAAAATAACTCGACGGATTCCATGGCAAAGAAACCCTCTCCCAGACCACATCATTAAAATATAAATTAGAATACTTAAAAATTCGGATGATCTTATGATCATGATTCCATACCTTTAAGTTACCCACCACAAAACTCCCTTGAGCTAATCCCTCAAAACTGACAAGCACCTCTTTTAATGTTTCTAAACTATAAAAAACATCTACATTCAACCTTCCTATGATGCTTCCACGCGCCAATTTGATCGCCTCATTCATAGCCTTACCTTGACTTGTGCCTGCAACAGATATAAGACGGATATGCGGATACTTAAGACCATATTGCCTTACAATCCCGATG
>JADFYF010000149.1 GCA_015233165.1 Candidatus Omnitrophota bacterium | reverse complement strand
ACAATCCTGTGGATAGAACACTGATGGATAGGCTTCTGAGCAAGTGCAACTTTAATGTTCTTTTGGCGTCCACAGCTAAGGATGGACTTATCCTGGCGGAAGAACATCTTCCTGATTTGATCCTTTGGCGACATAATCATTCGCTTCCCCTTCAAGCGTTAAGAATACGCCGTGAGATAAAAACGCCCCGAAACTTTGTCCCGCAGACCCTTCAAACTTAATTTGAATCGTATCTTCGGGCAAGCCCGCCAGACCATACTTCTTAGCGATAACAGAAGACAACATTGTCCCGACGGTACGGTTGACATTTTGAATCTTACTGTCAAATCGAACCGGGGTTTTGTTATCAATAGCCTCTTGAGCGCCTTCAATCAGACGGTTATCCAAAGCTTTCTCCAACCCATGATCCTGGGTAGAAACATGACGAATCGCAATGCCGGGAGGAACATCCGCTTTGTGTAAAATGTTCGTTAAATCAATACCATTGGCCTTCCACTGTTCAATCGTATCCTTGCTATCTAACATATCCACACGACCGACCATGTCTTCAAACTTACGGAAACCTAATTCCGCCATAATTTCACGAACTTCCTCAGCGATAAAATTAAAGAAGTTCACCACGTGCTCCGGCTTACCAGCAAATTTCTTACGAAGCTCTGGATCCTGAGTCGCCACCCCGACGGAACAGGTATTCAAATGGCACTTACGAAGCAAGATGCACCCCATGGTCACTAAAGCCGTGGTGGCAAAACCAAATTCATCCGCGCCGAGCATCGCCGCAATAGCGACATCACGCCCTGTTTTTAATTGTCCGTCGGTCTGAACACGAATACGCCCGCGCAAATCATTCATGACCAGTACCTGCTGGGTTTCAGCAATCCCCAGCTCCATCGGTAACCCGGCATGCTTAATGGATGTCTGAGGAGATGCTCCTGTTCCACCCTCATATCCGGAAATTAGAACATGATCTGCCTTCCCCTTGGATACGCCAGCAGCCACCGTTCCAACGCCAATCTCAGAAACCAATTTGACAGAAATCATCGCCGAGGGATTCGCGTTCTTTAAATCGTGAATCAATTGAGATAAATCTTCAATCGAATAAATATCGTGATGAGGGGGAGGTGAAATTAAAGTTACGCCCGGCGTTGTGTGACGAGTCGCTGCAATTTCCTTAGAAACTTTGTGTCCGGGAAGTTGACCGCCTTCACCAGGTTTAGCGCCCTGCGCCATCTTAATCTGAAGCTGATCCGCGTTCACTAAATAGTCAATGGTCACTCCAAAGCGCCCCTGGGCCACCTGTTTAATACGACTACGACGCCAATCCCCATTGTCATCCTTCTTAAAACGAATGGGATCTTCCCCGCCTTCGCCTGTATTAGAAAAACCTCCTAAACGATTCATCGCAATGGCGAGCGTCTCGTGCGCTTCCTTGGAAATAGAACCATAGCTCATCGCTCCCGTCGCAAAACGCTTGACAATTTCGCTGACAGGTTCAACTTCCTCTAAAGCAATGGGATGACCTTTCTTAAATTTCAATAAGCCACGAATATTAGCCACCTGCTTATTTTGTTCATTCACCGTCTTAGCAAACGCCTTAAAAATCTTATAATCACCACTACGAACCGAATGCTGTAACAGGGCAATCGTCTGAGGATTCAGTTGGTGATACTCCCCCTCCTTACGCCAAGCGTAATCACCGCCTTGTTCGAGCATATGATCCGTGCTCGCAACAACAGGGTACGCTGTGTCATGACGCTTAAGGGCCTCTTGAACAACCGTCTTAATATTAATCCCCCCGATTCTCGAAGGTGTTGATGTGAAATATTTATCCACCAGTTCATCGCCTAAACCAACCGCTTCAAAAATCTGAGCTCCGCAATAGGACTGAATGGTCGAGATTCCCATTTTAGAAATAACTTTATATAACCCCTTATGACATGCTTTTAAATAATTTTTCTCTGCCTCTTTAAACGTGATGTCTTCCTCGAATTTACCATCGATAATCATCTTCTCGATGGATTCAAAAGCCAGATAAGGATTAACCGCATTAGCCCCATAACCAATCAAACAGGCAAAATGATGCATCTCACGCGCCTCACCAGACTCGAGGACAATACTTGTTTTTGTTCGTGTTCCTTGACGAATCAAATGATGATGCAATCCAGCGCAGGCTAACAACGAAGGGATCGGCGCTAACTTACCGTTAATGTTGCGATCCGAAAGAATCAAAATGCAATACCCCTCCTTAATCGCTTCATCCGCCTTTTTAAATAAATCTTCCAAAGCTTTCTCTAAACCCACTTCCGCGTCCTTCTTTTCAAAAAGAATAGGCAGGGTAATGCTCTTTAAACTGCCCGCATTCACATGAGCAATTTTTTCTAAATCTTCATTGGTTAAAATGGGCCGCTGAATCCACAGCCGATGACAATGGGCCGGGGTCTCCTCTAGAAGATTACCTTCCGCTCCTAGCATCATATCTTCCGCCATAATGATTTCTTCACGAATAGCGTCAATAGGAGGGTTGGTGACTTGAGCAAAAAGCTGCTTGAAATAATTATAAAGAAGCTGTGGCTTGGCAGATAAAATCGCCAGCGGCGTATCTGTTCCCATAGACCCTGTGGCCTCTTCCCCCAAAGCCATTGGCATTAAAAGCATTTTTAAATCTTCTATCGTATAACCAAAAGCGCGTTGACGTTCTAATAATGTCTTTTCATTAAGCCCCTGAATCTTCTTAGGCTTAGGTAAACCGCGCAAATCCACCACATTGTCTTTAAGCCATTGGCCATAAGGTTGTCTGGTCGAATAAAAATCTTTAATTTCTTTATCGTCGACGATACGGCCTTCCTGGGTATCAATGAGAAACATCTTACCTGGCTGAAGACGCCCTTTCTTAACAACATTTTCAGGAGCAACGGGCAAAACACCCGCTTCAGAAGCCATAATCACCATATCATCATTCGTCAAAACATAGCGT
>JADFYF010000148.1 GCA_015233165.1 Candidatus Omnitrophota bacterium | reverse complement strand
CATTGGTCTGGACATCATCGATGTTCAGGGGGAGTTTGTGGGAACCTTGCATGATGTTGTCATGAATCCTCAGGGAGATATTTATCCTAAGGCGACGCAGTTAATCATCAAGCGAGGTCTGTTCATCAAGGAATACGCCTTGGTCTCCTGGGAGGATGTTTCTTATATTGAAAATGATGCCCGTCTTAAATTGAACCTGTCTCAAATTCAGTTTCAGTCCACCCCTTTTAAATGTGATTTCACCTTGCGACGTGACATTTTAGATCAACAGATTGTCGATACGGATAATCAAAAGGTAGAGAGGGTCAATGATATTCACCTGTTGCGTGTCGATAATCAACTGTATGCGGCCCATGTGGACGTAGGGTTACGGGCCTTGGTTCGTCGTCTGGAGTGGACCTCTGTGATGGATACCGCCGTTAAACTCGTCAAGCCCAAGGCTCTTTATTTGACTCAGGAAGAACTTGTTCCCTGGAACACACGCAGATTCTTCCTAAGTTAGGACGTTTAAAAAGTGTGGTACGTTTGGATGTCGCTAAGAACAAGCTTTCGAGTATTCCCCCGGCAGCCCTGGCGGATATCATGCAGGATTTGGATATTTTCGCTCGAACATCGATGTTTAAGTCGCTGGATAGTTCCCTGCAGTCTAAGGTTTTTACAGACATGCCCATGGTTTCTAAGCAGGAATTGATTGAGCAATTAGATGAACGTGAGGTTGCCTTGCTGATTGCCAATATCCCGGCGGATGAAGCGACTGACCTGTTATTAAAATTACCTCGTGAACAGAGCCAGCAGCTGATGCGTTTGATGGAGACAGAGACGAGTAAGAAATTGCGCAAGCTTTTAGGTTTCGCTGGAGACTCCGCAGGTGGTTTGATGACCACCGAGTATCTTTTCTTGAAACAAGACGCAACAGTGGCTGATGCCTGGCAAAAGATCAGGGACAATGCCAACACCCAGGTCAGCGTCTTCTTTTTATATCTCGTCGATGAGAACCATAAATATTTAGGCGCCACATCGTTTCGACGGTTTATTAATGAAACCCCCTTAACTCCTTTGATTAAAACGTGTTATCGTGAGAACGTGTATGTGTACACTGATGCGCCGATGGAAGAAGTGGCCCTGCTCCTTGAACGATATAAATTTTCCTCCATCCCCGTCCTTAATCACGAAGATATCCTGCAAGGAGTCATCACTATTGATGACGTCTTAGAAGAGCTGATTTCCTTGGCCTGGAGCAAGTATAAGGAAAAGCTTTAAGGAGTACTTATTCTTGACTTTTAGACGGGTGCATGATAAAAAAACATGCTTTTTTTAACCGAATCCCCAAACAATTGGAAACATTTTCGACCATGAAGAAAATCATAGGACTTACATACGATTTAAAGTCAGATTGGGTCAAGTCAGCGGATGACCCGCTAGATGCGGCGGCCGAGTTAGATGGCATCGATACCGTCGATGCTCTGAGTGCTGCTTTTGAAAGTGCAGGTCATCGTGTTGTGCGGATCGGTAATGCGCATCAATTGCTGGCAGCCATCCATCAAGGTCTTAAAGTCGATCTGGTTTTTAATATTGCTGAAGGTCATCGTGGACGTAATCGTGAAAGTCAGATTCCTAATATTCTAGAAATGTTCAATATTCCCTTTAGCGGGGCTGATGCGCTAACCCTTGGGGTGACCTTAGATAAGGCCGTCGCTAAAAAATGCTGGGTTGCTGACGGCGTTCCCACAGGGAAATTTTTTGAAGCAACGCTTCGGGATGATTTAAAGAAACTGAACACCATTGGATATCCTTTGATTGTCAAAACCTCCCAGGAAGGAACGTCGAAGGGGATTACCAAGAATTCCCGCGTCGAGAATCTCGAACAGTTAAGGACGGAAGTGGAAAAGATTTGTACCGTCTACAAACAGCCGGCCTTGTGCGAGCAATTCATCAAGGGAACGGAGTTTACGGTCGCTGTCATCGGTAACGATGATCCCATCGCTCTTCCCGTGGTCCAGTATGCTGTTGGTGGCAATACCAATATGGGCAATGAATTTTATTCCTATGAACATATTATGGCCAAGAGCGTTCAATACATTTGTCCGGCGACCATTGATGCCGGTTTAGCGAAGAAGCTGCAAGAGGTGGCGATTGCCGCCTATAAGTCGATCGAATGCCGTGATTTGGGTCGGGTGGATTTTCGGGTGGATGACAAGGGGCAGCCGTATGTCCTGGAAATTAATCCCTTGCCGAACCTAAGCCCGTCGGAAGTTTTCCCTATGTGTGCTAAAGCGCATGGGTTGACATATAATCAGCTGATTAATAAAATTCTTGATTATGCCCTGAATCGTTACGGGTTATTGGAAGCCCAGGAGGCTTTAGCCAAATGACAAAAGAAATTTTGGTAGAAGAAAACGTCGAAGGTCAATGGGATCGTCCTAATATTCCTTTAAGTCCTCAAGAACAGCGCATGTTGGCTTTGTATCCGGGAGCAACTCATGCGGATTGGGAAGATTGGCGCTGGCAGATCAGAAATCGTGTCCGCACCATGGCAGATATCACCAAGTTCATGACGTTGACTGCTCAGGAAGAAAAGGGAGTGATCGGTGCCGGTGATTAATTAACCATGTCCATTCCGCCGTATTGGGCGTCCATCATCGATCCCAATAATCCAGCCTGTCCGATCCGTCTGCAATCCGTGCCTCAAGGTTTTGAGTTTGAAACAGCAGAAGAAGAATATCTGGATCCCTGCGGGGAAGAAGGATCATCGGCCGTTAAGGGCCTGGTGCATCGATATCCAGACAGAGTACTTTTCTTAGTCAATGAAATGTGCGCCATGTATTGCCGTTACTGCACCCGCTCCCGCATGGTCGGCGACGGGAATCATACGCTCAATACAGCGACCTATGATGCGGCGTTGAATTATATCCGTGAACACAAAGAAATTCGTGACGTCCTTATCTCCGGCGGTGATCCTTTAACCTTAGGTGACCGGATGTTGGAATATATTATCTCTTCCGTCAAAGCGATTCCTCATGTGGAATTTGTCCGCATCGGAACACGTATTCCCTGCACCTTGCCTCAGCGCATTACCCCTGAGCTGATTGCTATGCTTAAGAAATATTCT
>JADFYF010000147.1 GCA_015233165.1 Candidatus Omnitrophota bacterium | reverse complement strand
AAACCATCCTCGGTGAATTTAATCTCCCCCTCAAGCTTCTGATAACGCAGCATCCAGTTAAGGAAATTGATATTTCTCTGCAAGATGAAACGAGGTTTGATTAAATCAAATAGAAATACCGCCTGCCCGAGCCAAAACAAGGGCTCTAAGAATTTAATAATCAACGTAAACTGAGCAGTCCAAGTATTAAGACACATAGCGTTGTAGAATCATCGCTGAGTGGATACCTGAAAAGCCACTCGAAGTTTTTAAAATACAATTCACCTTCTTCTCCATCGCCTTGTTCGGGATGTAATTTAAATCACACTGAGGATCCTTCACCTCTTGATTGATCGTCGGAGGAAGAATGTTGCGTTCAAACATCAAAGAACTTAGCGCTAACTCAATCCCATTGGCTCCCGACAAAGGATGCCCGATCATCGACTTAACAGATGAAATAGGCACCTTATACGCATGAGCGCCTAAGGACATCTTGTACGCATTGGTTTCAAAGACATCATTCTGCTTCGTCGATGATCCGTGCGCGCTGATGTAATCGATCTGTTCCGGCTTAATTCCCGCATCACGAATCGCCAGATCAATACTATCCGCCATCGCATCGCCTTCCGGCGGCAAATCTGTCATGTGATACGCGTTGCAGGTCGTTCCAAAACCAGTCACTTCACAGTAGATGCGCGCACCACGAGCCAGGGCGTGATTCAATTCTTCTAAAATCAAAAGTCCTGCCCCTTCTGAAATAACAAAACCACTTCGTCTGGCATCAAAAGGACAACTAGCTTTCACAGGATCATCATTATTCACCGACATAGCATTGACCGTATCAAAAGCACCAAAGGTGATCGGCGTAATGGGAGCTTCTGAGGCGCCACAGACCATCACATCCACATCCCCGTCTTGAATACTCTCTAAAGCAAAACCCACCGAATCTGTTCCCGCCGTACATCCCGTGGAAATCGTATTGCACACGCCTTGTAAACCATACTTAGCAGCAATCTCGCTCGAGGGGGTATTGAACATCGCAGCATCATACAGATCAGGACGAACAATCGCCGGATTAATCGGATTGGCGCCACTATCGGTGACCAGAGCAAACTCTTCTTCCATATACTTTGTTCCGCAAATCGCATTCGCCAGACAAACCCCCATCCTCTGCTTATTCACATTCTTTAAGTTCAACTTAGAATCATCCAGGGCCATGCGAACAGCGACGCAAGCAAACTGCACATAACGATCCATACGCATCGCTTCTTCAAAGGTTAAACCTAAAGCGATAGGATCAAAATCGCTGACCTGGGCCGCAATCTTAGAATTAAAAATAGACACATCAAACTCCGTCACCTTACGGATGGCAGAAACTCCTTTAATCATCGCCGAGAAACAAGCATCGTTACCGATACCGTTAGGAGCAATGATGCCTACACCTGTGACAACTACTCTGCGTTTCTTCATAATTTTTCCTAAATATTCTTGTACGGAACGGTCACGACCGTTCCCTACCCATTAATGTTTCAATGTCTCATCCATCAAATTGTTATGACTACCAATAACCCTCCAACTAGGAAGACCAGGAATATTTGTTTTCTTCCAGGTCATGGTGTAACGGCGAATAACGCGCTTACCACCTTCAGCATTTACTTCCACTGTAAAAATCAAATACTGCACAATAGCAATATCCCCATGCAACTTAATCTGTGTCGGACGTAATTCCGCAATCGCAATATTTGTAGTCTTGGTCCAAAAACCAACCCATTTATTTAGCCAACCGTAATCAACAGGAACCGGGCTTTCATGACCGTAGCCAATCATCTCAGGATGAATATATTTAATAAACTCTTCTACCTTCTTGGTAATGAGCATATCCCAATGTTCATCAATCCCTTTCCAAATTTCAATCTGAGTATCGTTCCAATATTCAGGAATCCAAGAGGTGCGTTTTAATCCAACACTTTCTGCTGTTTTTGACATAATTCCTCCGTCTATTGTACGGGCTGGACATACCCAGCCCCTACGTTAAATATACTTTTAACTTCCTCTATACTAAAATATTTCCCCGTACGCTCAACTTCATGAACCATATCCACCATCTTGTCATTCAAAGGCACCGGCAATTTTAAATGACGAGCAATATGAACCACTTCTCCGTTAATAAAATCAATCTCACTGGTCTTTCTACGCATAATGCTTTGCAGCACAGAACCATATAAAGGTTCCTTACTTAGGCCTGTCAGGGTCTTATTTATTATTCCGGCGGCTTGATCTAAAGGCATCGCCGCTAATCCTAAAATCTTCTCCTTAGGAAAATCCGGCATGGAGTTAAGCTCAATACCAGCCTCCTGAATAATCCCTATTCCTTCCTTGAGAAGCATAATACTTAAACGGCACAAATCTAAATCAGCAAAGGTCTTTTGCATCGATGTTCCGACCAAGGCCGGAATGCAATTATTAAAATTCACAAAGAGCTTGAGATACTTCATCCCCACAATATCAGTTCTTACAATCACCTTAAAAGCCTTAGCTAAAATCTCAGCCACCTTATGCACCGTCGGATCGACAGGACTAAACGGACGACCAATAATCCAATCCCCTTCAAAATTAAACGTAATCTCACCAGGTTTTACATAAGTAGCGCCAAACATGACGATACTTGTCATCTGCCTATCCCGATCAAAATGACTGCTTAGCAAATTATCCGCCTGTACGCCATTTTGAGTAGTCAGCACAAGACCTGTATCTAAGAAATCACAATTAATAGCAAAGGCATCTTCCATGTCCTGTGTTTTAACAGCAAAGATGACCAAATCGCAAGGCTCACTCATCTTAACAGCAACTGGCACTTGAATGGTTTCTATTCCCCGAACGCCTTTAACTGTTAAACCCTTTTGATGGATGGCATCCACTTGATCGGCTCGTCCAATCAAAAGAACATCTTCGCCTGCTTTTTTCAGATAGGCTGCGACTGAACCCCCAATTGCTCCTGCACCAATGACGGCAATTTTCATATCAAAAACTCCAACTGGACACATGACACAGGGCACATGTCACAAAAAAACTACTTGTGTCGTGTGTCTTATAACGTGTGACTTTTGTAATCGAATCCCACTTCATCCATAATCCGAATCATCAGACTATAAAACGCCTTTGGAACTTCCGAGAAAAAAGCTTGCACAATATCCTTCTCTTCCACCTGAGCG
>JADFYF010000146.1:567-3225 GCA_015233165.1 Candidatus Omnitrophota bacterium | reverse complement strand
CAAGGACGTTAGGAGAAATAAATGCCGGTAATGATGGGCCCAGACGAATATTTTTGACACCAAGATATAACAAGGTCAATAAAACAGCCACCGCTTTTTGTTCATACCACGATATGATCATCGACAACGGAAGATCATTAATCCCACAATTAAAAGCCTCACTAAGAGCCTTGGCCACGACGATAGCCGAGTAGGCGTCATTGCATTGTCCGCAATCCAAAAGCTTAGGGAATCCTGCCACCGTTGGGTAATCCAACCGATTAATCCTATTCTTCCCGCAAGCCAGGGTGAGAATCAAACAATCATCCGGGACAGATTCGGCGAGATTGGTAAAGTAATTGCGCCCTGGACGGGCTCCATCGCATCCGCCAATCAAAAAGAAACGCCTAATCGTGCCCTTCTTAACAGCGTCCACAATTGTACCAGCGTGACTTAACAGCGTCTTATGAGCAAAACCGATGGTGATTTCTTTTTCAATCATCTCGTCCTGAAACCCTTTCAACGATAATGCTTTTTGAATCACGGCTGTAAAATCTTTTTTACCATTAACCTCTTCAATATGAGGTGTGCCCGGCCAGCCGACCGCGCCCGTCGTAAAAATACGATCCTTATACGAGGGATCCGGCTCCTGAATACAGTTAGTCGTCATTAAGATCGCCGCTGGCTGTCCATCAAACTCCTCTTGCTGGTTCTGCCAAGCTGTTCCAAAATGACCGACTAAATGCGCATATTTCTTAAAGCGTGGATAGGCTAAGGCAGGAAGCATCTCGCCATGAGTGTAAACGTTGACTCCCTTGTCCTTGCTTTGCTCTAACAAGGTTTCTAAATCAAAAAGTTCATGTCCAGAGACAATAATTGCCGCCCCTTTTAGGTGACCGATTTTGACACTGGTTGGCTCAGGATCACCAAAATGAGTGGTGTGCCCACGATCTAAAATTTCTAAACATTTTAAATTGGCCTTACCACATTCCAAAACTAAAGGCAATAATTCATCGACAGACAGCTTGGGATTTGCCAAGGAGGCCATCCCTTTATAAAGAAAATCAGTTACCTCGGCATCATTTTGTCCCACGCGATAAGCGTGATGGGCATACGCCGCCATTCCCTTGATTCCATAAAGAAGGATTTCACGCAAAGATTTTTGATCTTCATTAAATTCCCTCGACCCATGAATTCCAACCAGATCTTCTTGAGGCAACCGGCTTTCTTCATTAGGATAAGCCTTCATCCATTTCAATCTTAACTGATTGCGTTCTTTAAGCGCCTTGCGAATCATCTCTTCAATAGCTTTTGGATCAAAATTAACATTCGTCAAAGTCGCAAAAACACCCTCCATCATTTCAAAATCAAAATCCGGATTTCCTAAATTCTTAGCACGCAATTCCCATTCTAAGAAAGCCACCGCCGTAAGCACATGAATCAGCGCGTCTTGAAGATTAGCCACCTCAGGACTTTTCCCACATACCCCCACAGTGTCACAACCCTTCCAACGAAACGTTTGTTCACATTGACGACAAAACATACTCATACAATCTCCTTTTGCCTTGTTAAACAGATAATCACATCCGTTTATTCTATTTATAGTTAAATTTTTTTATTTCTTCTTTAAATCCTCTAATGACGTTTTCTTTAAAAAATCAATGTACGCCGTCCTAGCCTTTGCCCATCGATCATGCACGACACAAGCTGTCTCTTTCGAACACGTCCCATTGCCCATAAAACACCCTTCCCACTGACCCAACCCTTCAATAGCATCCACGACGTCATACAGGCTTATTTCTGAAGGTTTTCTGGCTATCCTAAAACCACCATTAAGTTTGAGAAATCACCAATCCCTCTGAGACAAGGCCTTGAAAAACTTTGGCCAAATAATTTTGTGGCGCTTTAATTCTTCGAGCGATATGAGAAATCCCTTCCGACTGACCGGGTTCTAATTTCGCCAACTCTACCAACGCCTTAATTGTTTGTAAACTTGTTTTATTAATCATAATAGGATATCCATATGTCATTATCCCGATATAAAGAATTCTGTCAACACAATTATGAAAAGTGTGTGCTTCTGCGTCGCTAATCTAAAATGGTGTAAGCTCTTTCGTGATGCTGTGTTAAATCTAAGCCCATTGTCTCTTGCTCTTGATTTAAACGCATAGGTATGATTGTATTGGTTATCAAACAAACAATCCACGTCGATATCGAACAATACACCATTGTCACTAACGCGCATTTGCATTGAATAAGCAGCTGTGTCTGGCCCCCATGGATTAAACCATTGGCTCCAGCTGGATTAACCGTCTTCGTCGCTAAAAGTCCAATGGCTAATATTCCCCAGAATCCACCGACGCCATGGACCCCAAACGCGTCGAGAGAATCATCATATCCAAATCTTGGCTTTAAAGCACCAACGGCAAAATAACTAAGGACGCCCACCACACCACCAATAATTAACGCTCCTGTAAAATCTACAAAACCACAGGCAGGAGTGATCGCGACCAAACCAGCGACGGCACCAGATACGGTTCCAAACATGGTTGGCTTCCCTGTTAGAATCCATTCCACCGCAGCCCAAGCCACCGCAGCAGAGGCACCTGCCATATTGGTCGTCACAAACGCATTAACAGCCACCCCATTAGCCGCTAGTGCAGAACCCGCATTGAAACC
>JADFYF010000146.1:0-486 GCA_015233165.1 Candidatus Omnitrophota bacterium | reverse complement strand
CAAAAAATAAAGCAGTGACAAGACCTGCGATCCCACAGTTCATTTCCACGACGGTTCCACCGGCAAAATCCAATAATCCCCAATTTTTAAATAAACCATCTGTAGCCCAAGCCATATGCGCCATAGGACAATACACAATCGTTAACCACAACACCGTAAAAAGTAAGAACGCTGAAAATTTAACCCGTTCTGCATAAGAACCACAGATAATGGCAGGAGTAATAACCGCAAACATACATTGAAAGATCATAAAAGCGGCGTGAGGAATAGTGGATGAATAATCCGGATTGGGAGCCTCTCCGACTCCTTTAAGCATCGCCCACTGCAATCCTCCAATAAAAGGACTTCCCTTAGAGAACGCCAGGCTATATCCGTAAATACCCCACAAAACACTGATCACCGCCAAACAAATCATGCATTGCATTAAGATACTTAAAATATTCTTACGACGGACCATGCCTCCATAAAAGAAACCTAACGCCGGCG
>JADFYF010000145.1 GCA_015233165.1 Candidatus Omnitrophota bacterium | reverse complement strand
TACCAAGGAAGAGTTCCTAGCTCTGGTTGATAAGATGAGAAGCCGTATTCCTGATCTGTCGTTATCTACCGACGTGATTGTGGGGTTTCCGACAGAAACGGATGAAGAATTTGAAGATACCGTCGATGTGATGCGAAAGGTGCAGTTTGATCAGGCGTTTATGTTTAAGTATTCTGAACGTAAGGGGACGATTGCTTCTAAGAAATTCCCGGATGATATCTCGGAGGAAACCAAGAGTCTGCGCGTCACCAAGCTGGTCAATATGCAGAAGGATATTGTCTATGAACGTAACAAGTCCTTCGTGGGTAAGGTTTGTAACGTTTTAGTCGAACCTGCCATCGGGGACAAGTCGCCTCAGAATACCGTGGCTCGTACAGATGGAAATCATCTGGTGATTATTGCAGATGCCAGCTATCCTATCGGATCTATCGTCAAGGTGAAGGTCATAGATGCCACCCCGCATGTGCTTAGGGCTGTTGTTGTCTAACCTGAATCCTTTCTTGATATATGACCCAATGTAAGATATATTATCGGTTTAATTAATCTTGTAGGGAACGGTCGCGACCGTTCCCTACCATTATAATATGATCAAAACAGCCATTACAGCCGAGCAGTTATTCGACAAGCTTAAGAACATTAAACTAGGCGGGCAGACCTGTGTGTATTCCTTAAAGAAGTGTGAGGAGTATGTGCCTATCATCAATGCAATTAATGAGCTTAAGGAACAGAAGAATGCTGTCATTCTGGCTCATTCCTATATTTCTCCTGAGATTATTTACGGAGTCAGCGACTTCGTCGGTGATTCCTATAAGCTCAGCAAGGATGCTCTCACAACTTCGGCCTCTACCATCGTCTTTGTGGCGGTGCGTTTCATGGGGGAGACAGCCAAGATTCTGAACCCTGACAAAGAAGTTCTGGTCCCTGCCGCTTTAGACGGTTGTACCCTGGCTGATGCCATCAACGGCGCTCAGGTGAGAGAGCTGAAGAAGAAATATCCCGGGTATACCTTTATTTGTTACGTCAATACCACGGCGGAAGTTAAAGCCGAGTGCGATGTCTGTGTCACCTCAGCGAATGTTTACGACATTACTGAGAATTATCCTAATGACAAGATTTATTTTCTACCTGACAGGTTTATGGGTGAGAATTTGAAGAATGAAATGAAACGTCGTGGAGTAAACAAAGATATTCAATACTTCAGCGGTTCCTGTTATGTGCATGAAGAATACAACATTGAAGACATCTTGAAAGTGCGTCTGGAATATCCCGATGCTAAGATCGTCAGTCATCCGGAATGCAACAGCGTTGTCGTCGAGCATTCCGATTTCGTCGGCAGCACGGAACAGATGTTAGCCTTTATGCGTACGACCAAGACGAAGGAATTTCTGATGTTAACCGAGTGCGGACTTTCTGCCCGTCTTCAGTCTGAATTTACGGATAAGAAGCTCGTCGGTTCTTGTACCATGTGCAAATATATGAAATCCAATTCTTTACAAGACATCTTAAGATCGCTGAAGAATCCAACCTCTCATGATCGCGTTGTGATTGACGAGGATGTACGTCTGCGCGCGCTTAAGAGTTTAGAAGCGATGTTTCATTATAATTATCCGCCCAAAAGAGGCTGATTGTTGTCTTCATTGAATATGAATCAACCCATCGTCGAAACTCAATATTTTACGTTTGCAAAATCTCCTCATGAGATGGTGCTTAAAAGCGGTCTGAAGCTGGGGCCCATTACGCTGGCCTATGAAACCTACGGGACGCTGAATGCCGATCAGTCGAACGCCATTCTCATTTTTCATGCCTTAACGGGCGATGCGCATGCGGCAGGCTATCACAAGGATTCAACCACTCCTGGCTGGTGGGATCCTATGATCGGTTCGGGTCGAGCTTTTGATACGGATAAATATTTCATTATCTGCGCTAATGCTATCGGAGGTTGCAAAGGTTCGACGGGTCCATCGTCGATCAATCCTGCTACGGGCAAGCCCTATGGTTTAAGTTTTCCTGTCATCACCATCGAGGACATGGTTGTTTCTCAAAAATATTTGATTGATCATTTAGGGATTAAGAAGTTGCTCTGCGCGGCCGGCGGTTCAATGGGTGGTCTGATGGCGTTAGAGTGGTCGGTCCGTTTTCCTGATTCCTTGCATTCAGCGTTATTGATTGCCACCAATTACAAACATACCGCTCAGCAGATTGCCTTGCATGAAGTCGCTCGTCAGGCGATTATGTCGGATCCTCATTGGAATAACGGTGATTATTACGGCAAGGAATTGCCAGCGCAGGGAATGGCCGTGTCGAGGATGATTGGACATATCACCTACATGAGTGAACGTTCCATGGAGGAGAAGTTTGGGCGTAAGCTGCAGGACAAGGAGAAGGTGGGTTATGATTTCTCCCAGGACTTCGAGGTGGAAAGCTATCTGCGTTATCGAGGGTCCAGCTTTGTGCAGCGCTTTGATGCCAACAGTTATTTGTTTTTGTCTAAGGCTTTAGATTATTTTAACTTGTCCGATAAGCAGGGGCTTCAGGCGGTGTTTAAGGGGCTTAAGAATAAATTTTTAGTGATTACCTTCACCTCCGACTGGCTGTATCCGTCGTATCAAAGCAAGGAAATGGTCAAGGCGATGAAGGGAAATGATATAGATGTGTCCTTTATCGAGATTGATACGACCTATGGCCATGATTCATTCTTGGTAGAGATCGAAGGGCAGTCGAAATTGGTGAAGCATTTTTTAGAGAATGTTGCAAAACCTGTCTTTGCGAGGAGCGTTAGCGACGAAGCAATCTAGATTGCTTCACTTCGTTCGCAATGACGAAATTCAATATGGAACAAATCCGCATAGACCACAAACAAATTTTAGATATCATCGAACCCAACAGCCATGTCTTAGATTTAGGCTGCGGGGATGGCGAGCTTTTGGCTTATTTAATGAAGCATAAGAATTGCCGTGCCACGGGGATTGAAATCGACGAGAAGGCGATCTATAAATGCGTCGAGCGCGGGGTGACGGTTTCTCACGGGGATGTGGATTCCGGTCTGCAGGATTATTCCGATCAGCGTTTTGATTATGTGATCCTTAATGAAAGTTTGCAGGAGATTCTGCATCCTGAGAAGGTGATCTTAGAAGCCCTGCGGGTGGGCAAGAAGGTTATCGTGGGGATTCCTAACTTCTGTAATATCGTCGCTCGTTTTCATAGCCATGCTTGGGACCTTCGGCTAACAAACCTAGAAAA
>JADFYF010000144.1:559-3280 GCA_015233165.1 Candidatus Omnitrophota bacterium | reverse complement strand
CAATCATTTAGACGTAGCGACCTGTATGTGGTTAGAAGAATTCTTAATCAATTTTGAAAACACGGCGATCGTTGTCTCCCACGATCGTCACTTTTTAGATAACGTCTGTACCCATATCTGCGATATTGATTTTGGAAAGATCCAAACCTATTCTGGTAATTATACATTCTGGGTGGAGGCAAGCCAGCTCGCCTTAAGACAACGTTCGGAATCTAATAAGAAGATTGAGGAAAGACGTAAAGAACTTCAGGACTTCGTGGCCCGTTTCTCCGCTAACGCTTCTAAAGCCAAACAAGCAACCTCTCGTAAGAAAATCTTAGAAAAGTTAACTCTTGATGAAATCAAGCCTTCATCACGTAAGTATCCTTTCATTAGTTTTAAACCCGAACGAGAAGCCGGTAATGATGTGTTACATATTGAAAATTTGACTAAATCGATTGATGGTAAGTTAATGTTTAAGAATCTTTCGTTACATATCAATAAAGGGGATAAGATTGCCTTTGTAGGTTCTACCGACTTGGTTAAAACAACGCTGTTTCAAATCTTGGTGGGTGAATTAAAACCCGATGAAGGTTCCTTTAAATGGGGCGTTTCAACAACCCAAACTTATTTACCCAAGGATAATACCAAATATTTCAATGTGGATTTAAACGTCGTCGATTGGTTGCGTCAGTATTCCCTAGAAACAGATGAAAATTTTGTCCGCGGATTCCTAGGCCGCATGCTCTTTACTGGGGAAGAAAGTTTAAAACAAGTTAAAGTTCTATCCGGAGGGGAGAAGGTTCGCTGTATGTTCTCCAAAATGATGCTGACCAACTCTAATGTGGTCATCTTAGATGAACCTACTAATCATTTAGATTTGGAAGCCATCACCTCGCTGAATAAAGGATTAGAAACTTTTCCGGGAACACTTTTATTTACATCTCATGACCATCAATTGGTTCAGACCGTGGCTAATCGTATCATTGAATTAACGCCCAATGGCCATATCGATCGCATTGGAATGCCTTATGATGAATATTTAGAAGACGAGCGTATTAAATCTCAACGACAAGAGTTGTATAGCAACTTGACAACCCAATAACACTAAGGTAGCATTGCATTTCGTTTTTGATTGATGTTTTATGGAGAGATGGCAGAGTGGTCGAATGCGCACGCTTGGAAAGCGTGTGAGCATGCAAGTGCTTCCAGGGTTCGAATCCCTGTCTCTCCGCCAGTTTTTTGCATTTTTGTAACCATTGAAACATGCTCGGTTACGTACAGGTAGTGATTGTTATTTGCCAAGGTATAAATTTAAAAAAAGATAAGACATGAAGGCCCACACAGAACACTGGTGGGCTTTTTTTGTATACTTAGGCTGAATTTAGGATATTATGTACGTTTGGCTTTTTAAGATGAAGGGGATTTTAAATTAATGTTTTTTACTAAAGGATGAAAATGCCGTTTATTAGAGATGAAAAAGGCCTTGAACGTGTCGCGGGTGAAATGGCTTTTTTACGGGGCAAAAGTTACTATCAAAAAGGAGCGGTTAAGACCATTGGCCGCAAGGATAACTTCTTAGAAGGGGTGGTTCAGGGGTCGGAGCCAGAGCCTTTTCATGTTAGGATTCTTATTAAAGGACTTGATAACTTTCGTTTGGCCGAATGCACATGTCCTTTTAAATTAGGCGTGATGTGTAAACACTCCGCCGCTGTGCTGATGCATTGGATTCAGTACGTGGCTATCACAGAGAATATTGATGTAGGTAAGATGATTCTCTTAGATGAAAAACAGTTAAAGCTTAACTCTCAGATAGCTCCATTGCCCCAGAGAATCTTGCCTCAGATAGAGAAGCCTGTTGTTAAGAAAATTAAGAAACCCTCTTATCTTTTGCCTGAATATCAATATCGATCTCCTTTAAAGCCTCGTATTCAGATTTTGTTGTCTTTAAGTGGTTTTATCGGAGGGGTGATTAAGAGTATTCCGTTTAAGATTTATGTTATCAATGGGGAAGAGAAGTTTGCGATTTCTAATTTGAAGGTTCTGATCAACAGCACGCGTACTCGCAACATCAACTATCCGCAGTTTTCATCCTTTACGCCGATGCAGCAGTATGTGTTGAATTTCTTGAATGAGCTCTTGACGGTGGATGCCAGAGAAGGGGGTTTTACACAGACGCAATTTAGGATTAAACGGATGCAGTGGGCTGTTTATCTAGGTGTCATTGCCTCGTGTCCGGGGGTGGAGTTTATTGACAGTAAGACGAATCAGCTTATTAATATCAACGCCAAGGATAAGTTGACATTGACGTTAAGACTTCATGGGGTTGAAAAGGATCGATGGGCGCTTAAGGCCTCCTTGAAGGATCCTAAGAATCCTCAAAGAGATTTTAAAACAGTTCATATTCAGGAAGGGCATCCTGTTTGGATTTTTGATGAAGCTTTAAGTAGTTTTCAATCCTTGCATGAAAGTATTACCTATCCTTTTTTGATGGATTTCTTAGAGATAGAAAGAATTTTAGATACCCCCCAGATTCCTTATTTTATTTCTTCCGTACTTAACCCTTTAAAAGAGTCATGCGAAATTATTGAAGAAGGGGACCTTATCAATAAGGTGGCCTTTGTTAAACCATCCTTACGTTGTCGTCTGGATTTAGACTATGTGAAGGATTCTGTTAGAGGACGACTGTCCTTTCTCTATGAAAATCAGGAGAGCTATCCCTATGAGGGCAATGCCTGTATG
>JADFYF010000144.1:0-494 GCA_015233165.1 Candidatus Omnitrophota bacterium | reverse complement strand
CGGGATATTGACCAGGAAAATGCTAAGGTTCAATTTCTTTTTCGAGATTGCTCTTTTGAATGGGGGCGTAATTCTAAGACCTTTACGCTCGCGGGGACAGATGATATTTGGGGGTTTGTTTATCAAAAACTTCCGATGCTGCGAAGAGAGATGGATGTTTTCTGTTCCAAGGATTTTGAAATGAAGCTTCTGAATAACAAATTTTTTGAACCTACGGTGAAGGTGACTGGTAGTGGTATTGATTGGTTTGAGTTTGATGTGGTTTATAAGGTTGAGGGTAGCGATGAAGAAATCAGTCATGCTAGGTTCAAGAAACTCGTCTTAGAAGGACAGAAATTCATTCGTCTTAAGAAAGGCGAGTTATTACCTATTCCTCAGGCGTTTTATGATCAGATCGAAGCCATGTCCGAGGAGTTTGATACCAAGAAGTTACATCTGGCACAAATGCCTTTTGTGATGGGGGAGATTGAACGTCAGGGTTTAAAGTCTCAAGT
>JADFYF010000143.1 GCA_015233165.1 Candidatus Omnitrophota bacterium | reverse complement strand
CTAATGATGGAACAGTCCGAAATCAACTCAATCAGAAAATCCCGGTCGCTGACCACATCCATGCTGTTCGCAGCCACCGAAGCGAAACCTAAAAGCGTGGCCACGTACTGACGATCTGTCTTTAAGGAGGTGCCGGATAAGGCGCAACTTCCCAAAGGCATGACGTTAGTCCGATTGAAACAATCTTGCAAACGGCTCTTGTCGCGTTCCAACATCTCGACGTAGGCCAGCATATGATGCGCTAAAAGAACAACCTGGGCCTGCTGCAGATGCGTATAGCCTGGAATAATCACGTCGCTATTCTTATTGGCAAACAGAAGAATTGCTTTCTGCAAATTCTCAATAGCAACCGCCAGATACAGCATATGATCCAAGGCGTAGAGCTTGACATCGAGAACAACTTGATCATTACGAGAACGGGCCGTATGCAGACGATCCGCAGGCTTGCCAATCGCAGCTTTCAATTTATTTTGAATATCCGTATGAATATCCTCAGCGCTGGCATCATACTTAAAACTGCCAGCCTCAATCTGAACGAGAATTTTCTTTAAACCAGCCACGATCTTCGCCGAATCTGCCTTAGGAATAATCCCTTGCCTCCCCAACATCTGGGCATGGGCGATCGAACCGATCACATCGTATTTAGCCAGACGATAGTCATAGCTGATACTAAACGTAAATTGATCCGCTAGAGAATCAGACTTCTTATCGAACCGCGCACCCCAAAGTTTAGACATAAAAACCTTTCTCTTAACAAACCTTATGTCACCCCCGAATGTATTTATCGGGGGTCCAGAGTTGGCTAATATTCTGGATCCCCGACTAAAGCATTCGGGGATGACGAAAAGATCTTAATACGGCATACCCCAGATACGGATAAAGCCTTCGGATAATTTGGGATCAAAGATGTCTTTATCCCCGTACGTCGCTAATTCTTCCTTATAACGAGAGAATGGAGACTTGCGACCAACGACAGAACAACTGCCTTTATAAAGTTTCAGACGGACAACGCCGCTGACGCGTTCTTGGGTCTTCTCAATAAACGCATCTAATTGCTGTTTCAAAGGTGTTTCCCATAGTCCGTAATAGGTCATCTCGGCATAACGAGGAGAAATGTAGGCCTCCTTGTAATGCAAGGTTTCACGATCTAAGACCATGGCTTCTAATTCCTTGTGAGAGGTAATCAACAGCGTCCCTGCCGGATTCTCGTAAATCTCACGAGACTTGATACCAACCAGACGATTCTCGACCATATCCACACGACCAACGCCATTGCGTCCGCCGATGGTATTCAGAAGCTCAAGCAGCTCAACAGGTTTATAAACTTTTCCATTAACTTTAACCGGAATACCCTTGGCATATTCAATCTCGACGTATTCAGGTTTGTTAGGACATTTCAACGGATTCTTGGTCATCTTGTAAATCTCTTCGGGTGGTTCAACCCAAGGATCTTCCAGGACACCGCATTCAATGGAACGTCCATAAAGATTAATATCCGTCGAGTAAGGACTCTTCTTAGTGACGTCGATCGGAATCTTATGCTTCTTGGCATAATCAATTTCCTGATCGCGTGTTTTAAATTCCCAGGTACGAAGCGGCGCTTGCAATTCTAATTCTGGAGCTAAGATTTTGGCTGTAACTTCCAGGCGAACCTGATCATTACCTTTCCCGGTGCAGCCATGAGAAAGCGTCGTTGCTTTTTCTTTCTTGGCAACCAGTTCCTGATGCTTAGCAATCAATGGACGAGATAATGCTGTTGCCAGAAAATATTTTCCTTCATAGACAGCATTTGCCTTGATCGCTGGAAAGACATAATCTTTGACGAACTCTTCTTTAAGATCCAGGATATAAACCTTAGAAGCTCCCGTCGCTAAAGCGCGTTTCTCCACCATTTTAAAATCAGATCCTTGCCCAACATCAGCCAGATAAGCAATAACTTCATAACCCTTGTCCTTATACCAACGGATCAAACAAGACGTATCTAAACCACCTGAATAAGCTAGAACGACTTTTTTCATTAATAACCCCTTTGTTAATGGGCGGGTTTGGAACCCGCCCCTACATTATTTCTTCATCAAATATAACAACACAGCCTTTTGAGCATGTAGACGATTTTCCGCCTGATCAAAAATAATCGAATGTTTGCCGTCGATGACATCTTCGGTAACTTCTAAACCGCGATGCGCGGGCAGACAATGCATGAACTTATAATTCTTATCTGCTAATTTCGTTAAGTCAGAATTAATCTGATACCCTTCAAATTGCTTGATACGCTTCTTAGTTTCAGCTTCCTGCCCCATACTGACCCACACGTCGGCATAAATCACATGGGCGCCTTTCACCGCCGCCTGAGGGTCGCGTCCTGTTTCCACCGTACAACCATTCGCTTTGGCAACAACCTGAATCTCTTTTAGGATCGAGGGATCAGGATCATAGCCCTTAGGACCGGCAAAACGCACATTGATCCCCACCTTGGCGCACGCAGCGGCCAGCGAATGAAAAACATTATTGCCATCACCGACATAGGCCACGGTCAACCCCTTAAACTTGCCAAATTGTTCTCGAATCGTCTGAATATCCGCCAACGCCTGACAAGGATGGTACAAATCACAAAGCGCATTAATCACCGGCACATCGGCATGCTTGGCTAACTCGACAATATCTTTATTATCAAAAACACGGGCGACGATGCAATGCACATAACGTGACAGGGTCTTAGCCACATCATGCGTTGTCTCACGTTTGCCTAGGCTAATTTCATCTGGTCCCAGATACAGACAATTTCCTCCCAGTTCACTTACTCCGACGGCAAAGGACACACGAGTCCGGTTCGATGGTTTTTGAAAAACCAAGGCTACCGACTTACCCTTTAAATGCGTCGAGACCTTCCCCTTTTGCTTCTTAAGCTTATCAGCGGAATCGATCAACGCCTTGATCTCTGCGCTAGAGTAATCCAATATTCGAATCATGTCTTTTTTCATTACTTAACCTCTTGTGGTAGGGAACGGTCGCGATCATTCCCTACAGAATCTTTATCACATATATGTTCAAATACTTTTTCCAAAATAAAAATCGCCTTATTGATTTGTCGACGGGTCACGTTTAATGCCGGCATAATACGAAGCACATTACCCTGGGTACAGTTAATGATTAATCCGTGATCAAAACATTCCTTAAAGATCCCCTGCCCCTCCACGGTCAGTTCAACACCTATCATCAAACCTAATCCCCGAACTTCCTTAATAATGGAGTACTTCGCTTTAAGTTCATTCAACTTCTCGATCAGATAAGGTCCGGCAGACTTGACGTTCGATAGGATCTTATCACTATGAATCGCCTTAAT
>JADFYF010000142.1 GCA_015233165.1 Candidatus Omnitrophota bacterium | reverse complement strand
GTCAATCTCTCCATTAGAAGATCCGATGGCTTCAGGAATTAAGGCTATAAAGAATCAGTCGGATCTAGTAGGGCAAGCTCTTTCAAAAGAAGGAGTTCTCAATGCTGGCAAAAGAATATCAGATGCGGAAATTAAGGGAGGGATAAGACAGACGGCCCCAACATTGAGAACAATTGCGGAAGATCTCGGTTTGCCGAAAGGGGAAAGAAGTTTAGGCGATGTTTTAAATACCATGAAGGGAAGGATAGATGCCAATCAAATACCTGACAAACAAACACTTGCTGAATTTCATGATCTTGTAAGTGATGCAATTAAGAAAGGGACAATTCTCCCAAATTCAAATACCGGATTCATCGCTTCTGATTTAAAAACTAAAGTTGGAGAACTTCTTAATAAACTGGCTCCTGGACGCGAAGAAGCAATTGCAAATTACGGTTCTGTTAAAGATATGGTTAAAGCGATGGATAAAGCTAAAAATATTTCCAAGAAACTTGCGATAGCTGCTGCACTAGGTGCTGCCGGGTATGGTGGTTTTAAACATCTAGGAAAAATAATTCCATAAAGGAAATCATAATGGAAAAAGAACACATTTCTGAAATGAGAGAGATGGACAGATGGTTAAGAAAGGCCGCATTTATTGGAACTGCTATTTCTTTCATCGCAGGATATGTTACTGGCGGAATTACTTCTTACCTTTTCTACAAAGATTGGGCTATAAGAACAATTAACCTTGAAAATTCACAATTTAGGCAGGATGAAAGAATCGAGGCCATTACATCAAGGCAAAATGTGATCGTAACTATTATTGAGGATAGATTTCATATAAGAATCCCATGAAAATACTGATTGTTTCAACCTACGGGGAATCCATGCCCCTTGCTTACCGATTAAAACAGGAAGGCCATCAAGTTTTTTATCACATCACTGATCCGAAGTATCAAAATATCGGTCATGGTATTGTTGAAAAAGTTGATGATGACTGGGAAAACTGGGTTGACGACGTTGATTTGATCGTTTTCGACGATACTGGACATGGCAAAGAAGCGCAAACGCTAAAGGATGACGGATATAATGTCATAGGAGGAAGTGAATACACGGATAAATTGGAGTTGGATCGGGGATTTGGTCAACAGCAGATGGAAGATGCTGGACTTACGATCCTTCCCTCAAAAAAGTTCACGAACATTGATGAAGCGATAGATTTTGTTACGGATAATCCGGGGCGTTACGTCATAAAGCCGGATGGAAAGGGTTCGGACGACAAGGCTCTAACCTACGTTGGAAAAGATGAGAATGGGGAAGATGTTCTATCCATCCTTAATCACTATAAAAAGAAATTCGCAAAAAACATTAACGCCCTTGAACTGCAAACTTTTATTTCTGGTCTTGAAATAGGAGTAAGCGCTTTTTTTAATGGAGAGAAGTTCGTCGAACCATTTATAATTTCTTTCGAACACAAGAAAATGTTCCCCGGAGATGTTGGACCAAATACTGGTGAAATGGGAACCACGATGTTTTGGGTGTCTAGGAATCACCGGATGGTGAAAGAAGTGTTGATGAAAATGGAATCCCGGTTACAGGGATATACTGGGTTTTTCGACATCAACTGCATCGTCGCTGACAATAAATTTTATCCGCTAGAAATGACCTGTCGATTTGGCTATCCGACAATAGAGCTTAAGATGGAAACAATCTCTAACAACTTTGGGAATTGGCTTCTTAATCTTGCTATTGGTCTTGGAGATCCACTTGAACTTAAAAACCAGTTTTCGTGTTGTGTAGTTATGGCTGTACCACCATTTCCTTACGAGGACGAGAAAACCTTTAAGAAGTTGTCGGAAGACAACCTCATCATCATAAAATCAAATGACAGAACTGGTTATTTTCCGTCGGAAGTGAACGAAGAAGATGGAGAATGGTATGTCGGCGGGATGAGCGGATACCCTTTAATTGTCTGTGGATGCGGGTCCACTATGGAGGACGCTATTTCCGAGGCTTATGACCGGGTATCAAAGGTAATAATCCCGGACGTTTTCTATCGCAACGATATTGGCGGGAAGTGGTCTAAGCAGCAACAGGATCTTTCGAAGTACCATCTTCTCCCTGATTCTGTTGAGGACTTTTTGGTCCCAGGATCTTATCCTCAGGATTCAGATCAGGTTCCCCCGAAAGAATCCCGCGATTCAGAATCTTTATCCCCTGACGATCAAACCAACCGGAAATCAGACGCATACGAAACCATTCCCCCGGATAGATCCTAACCCCGCAGGTTTTTTCTTCGTTCATACACGTTTCGTTGATATGAAACTTGTCTTTATGAACCAGGCATTTCCTAATTCGGACGTGTTTCATTCTTTCCCCCCGTTCAACTTTTTCCCCCACGCTGATAATTCATAGGCGAACTTTTCAAGATCTTGAGGTGTTGTGTTATTGTTTCCCAGGAGGACTTTATCGGGAGAAACCGCGTCAAACTCTCTACTTTTAAGGTCATACCCTTTTCTATCAATACGGACCAAATATCCACTTTTAGATTGAATATAATCCACTTCATTTTTGTAATTCACGTCATGAATACATACCATCGTCTCTGGAGGAAGATTCCTTATTTTCTTTTCCCACAGAGAATCGATCCAACACAGTTTCCCTTCCGAGTATTTTCGACCCACTTCGTTCAAGTCTTTTAGAAACATTCTCGGCGTCAGCCCGCCCAACTTTTGAATCGGGACATCCTTGTTTTTGTCGTCGAAAGACTCCCTGCTTATTCCACGGAAGCTCTTCGCAAAATCCCAAATCTCCTCTTCTATCGAAAACACCTGGAACCCCATTTTTTTAAGATAGACCTTTGAAAGCATCGTTTTCCCTGTACCCGTCGCCCCGTATAATCCCATCAACACTATTTTATTCGCCATCATTTTCTCCTTTTTTTCGTCGAATATTTCCTGATTCTTTTCCTGGGCTCCAAAAAGCTTTAACGACAAATTCTCCGTTTTTTATTTCATAAGCCATTTTTCTCATCTCTTCCTCCATTGGTTTGCGGGGGTCATAAAGGCCATGCCGGCGAACCATTCTCTTTTTGTCAGACCAGGACATAGTTCTCCGTATTGGTTGCTTTGTGGAAATGCTGGTATTGTCATATCACTCATTTTTCTAATCTCCCTTTTGCTAATTCACAAAGCCATAAAATATCGTCGGCCAATCTGTTCGATTGACCGTCTTGTCCCAAAGTTAATTGGCAAAGCCGAATACTCTTCTCAATCCCCGTGATCCTCGAAATAATCTTGTCTTTATCGGCGGCTAGGTGAAGGTCGATTTGATCTTCGAGATTCATGAAAGTAATCCTAGCCCATAATTAATTATCTTGATTTTAA
>JADFYF010000141.1 GCA_015233165.1 Candidatus Omnitrophota bacterium | reverse complement strand
CTTCTAGCAATAGAGGAGCGAGGATCCGTATGAGGAAGGATCTGATGAGCCAGATGGCAGGAGGAGCAGGTCGCCGTGACGCTAAGACCTTTTTTAAGAAGTCCCTCCCCATGGATACTTTCAGAGTAGTTTTCTAAAATGTGGTCTTCGTGGATTTCTCTTTGTAGACTGACCGGTTTTCCCTCGCTGTGGCAGGAACCGCAGACAAAGGGGACATGAAAGGCAGAGACATTGGAATTCTTGTCCTTGACCGGCAGGATATCGTGATTGCCGTGACAGCTGCTGCATTTGGGGGCTAGTTTATCCCCGCTGGCCAGCGCCCGGCCATGAAGACTATCTGAGAATTTTGCCAACTCTTGTGTATGGCAGCTGCCGCAGTTAACAGGTTTTGGCGTATTATGAGGGAAGTCGCTAGTTGCTAAATCGGCATGACAGCTGGTACATAAATTTTTCCCATGAACAGAAGTTTTATATTTGTCTTGGTCGACAAAAGGCGCTGAACTCGAATCGCTATGACAAGCCAAACAGTCGCTATTGGTCACGGGGGCTTTGGCTGATGGAGGAGTTGCAGGGACAGCTTGCGCAAAGCTGATAGGGCCTAAAGAGACATTTAAAAGCAGGGCGCCACCTAGGAGAATTAAACGGTGACTACGCCAGAGATTGTTATAAAAGGGGGTCATAAGGATTATCATTATAATAAAGGTGTTTTTTTATTAGATAGCATATCCTCGTGTTTGTATATAAGTAAAACTACTATCTCGAGAATAAGAGATCGAAAGAGAAATCAATAAAATAGGTGGCGCATTTTTATTTTTTTGATAAGGTGTCTAGCTATGAAAAGACCTAAAAAGCCTCAGAATAAACCTTCTTCCAAGAAATCTCCTGAGAACAAACCCCTCCCTGTTTTGGCAACACCTCACACCTCAGATAAAAAAATCAGCAATAAGAAATGGTTTCTTTTAGGGGGCGTGTGCTTGCTTGTGTTGGGAATTGCTTTTCTTGTCCTTAAAAGACCCTCTCCTTCCAAGGACGTGGATTTGACGACCATTCCCTGGAATCATGAGCGAATGACGGAGGGGTTTGTAGAAAATAGCGTGGATCTCTCCAGGAGGCTGACAGTTGAGGGCAGCCAGAAGCTGAGGGCTTCAAAGCCCAGGGAGGCCATTGAAGATTATAAAAGAGCGATTGAAGTGTATCCTTTGAACAGTCGAGCCTATGGATACTTGGTAGAATTTTACATGATGACCAAGCGGGAAGAAGAGATGTTTAGAATTTTAACGCTGGCGGGACGCTCTTTTCCTGATTTTAATCAAATTGTAAGTATGATCAAGGATTCTGTTATTGATCGTTGGCCATTAGAGGAACACAAGGACTCGGTATTTATTGCCAATTTCTTTGAAAATAAGAAAATGGCGATTTCCTTTATGTTTGATGATGGGGAAAATTCTGTTTATGACAAGGCGCTGCCTGTGATGGACAAATATGGTTTTCGAGCCACCATTCCTGTGGTCGCTGGACGGGTGGTAAACGATGATAATGACCTGTATTGGGGGAGTTGGCACGAATGGAAGGATGCGGCCAAACGGGGTTTTGAAATCGCGAATCATTCCATGTATCATCGAGATATTAGGGATTTGCACGGCGAGGAGTTGGATTTGGCCACCGATGGCGCTAAAGCTTTAATTGAGAAGACGACGGGATCTTCGGTTAGTACCTATGTGTTTCCTTATGATCGATACGAGGCTGAATCCGTTAAGGCGGCCCTACATTCTCACCAGTTTATCCGTACCAATGAATTCTTAAGCGCTCTTTATAAGAAAGCCTTTGTCATTGTTTATGGGGGACCTCGAATCTCCGTCGATACGGCCAATCGGTTGGTGGATATAGGAATCAAAAGGCGCTTATGGATTGTGGCAGAGTGCCATGGCATACTCGTCAAGGGCAGACCGTCTTTTAAGTCGATGACCGAAGAGTTCTTAAACGCCCATTTAGGGTATATTCATTCTAAACTCGACGATGTTTGGATAGACACGTTTGCAACAATTGCTAAGTATCAGTCTTTGCGAGGTCAAACAAAGGTTGAGGTCAAGAATCTGAAGGGTAGGTCGGCCGATTTTATTTTGCACAATCCCTCCGTCCCAAAGGGGGCGTCTCGTTTGACTGTTGTTTTGAAAACAGAATCGGCGGATTCGGTAAAATCAGCAACGACGGCAGGGGGCCGGAGACTTAAAGCGTGGTCGTGTGATGCTAAGGCCTTGTGTGTGAATGTGGATTCTTATGAGGAGAATATTCATTTAGAATTTTAATAAAGTTTCGCGGGAGTTTAATGAAAAAATCCGTATAATACCTTCACATGAAAAAAGTTTATGGATTTATTTTTTTAGTAGCCTCCTTTCTTCTGAGTGTACCGACGTACGCTGCTCAATCGACCTTAACAACGTATTATCCCGCCCCGGTTGGTAATTATGGTTCTATCAATGTCAAAGAAATTAAAATAGGCAATCTTGACTCGGAATGCACCGATAAAAATGAAGGGGCTCTGAGATATAATTCCGATCTTAAATTGATGCAATACTGCAATGGACAAGCCTGGACGGTGCTGGGAGTCCGGATGGTCTGTCCATGGGACTACCATCTGGTGGGGACGCCGGGGTCGATCGAAGCTTTTTGTGTGGAGAATAAAAGTGAAGATCCCGCCAATCTCCCCACAGCCATACAGAATTGTCTGATGAAACAAATGCATCTATGTTCAGAGCAAGAGTGGATGACGATGTGTTTGACGGGACCTAAGGATGCCTATACGGATCATCTGGATTGGGTGTTTAGTATTATTCCGGCTGGCCTTGAAGGTGGAGCCTTGATTATGAGTCGAAGAAGTGTCGGAGGGCCATGTTCTGCTTCGGCAACTCAGGCGACCACGAAAATTCCTTACCGTTGCTGTTTTCATTAATAGGAACTCCTATGATCACGACACAAATGTCATTAAAAACTATTTTAAAAGCAGTTTTTTTAACAAGCATTCTTCTGTCCTCGTCGTATTCGATAGCTCAGGAGGCCTTGCCTGATTTTAAAGGCTGGGTGAATGATACGGCCAATGTCCTGTCCATTCAGGATCGTTCCAAGATAGAATCTGTGATTAATGAATTAGAAGCCAAGACGTCTGCGGAGATTGCGGTGGTTACGGTTTTAACCCTGGGTCCTTATAGTGAAAGCGGCTATGCGCAGTTGCTTTTTGATAAATGGAAGGTCGGTAAGAAGGGTAAGGATAACGGGGTTATTATTCTTTTGGCTGTCAAAGAGCGACGATGGCGCATTCAGACGGGCTATGGTGTAGAAGGGGTTCTGACGGATGCGGCCTGTAGTGAGAT
>JADFYF010000140.1:2979-3474 GCA_015233165.1 Candidatus Omnitrophota bacterium | reverse complement strand
AAGAGCGTTGATCAATTGTTCATGTTCTTCGGCCATCGTAAGAATTTCAGCCATCAGACGTTTATTGTCCTTGGCTAACTGATTCATTTTGATAGCTCTATTTAATGGTTCCACCAGCTTCTTTTCTTCATCGACGGGTTTATTAATGTAATCGTAAGCGCCGTGGGTAACGGCTTTCTGAGCTGTTTCTAAATCCGCATACCCCGTCAGTAAAATAACCGGAATATCCTCGGAGATTTCTTTAACAGCCTTTAAAAGTTCGATTCCATTTTTCTTAGGCATCTTGATGTCAGAAATGACCGTATTAAATTCTTTTTCCTTCTTAATAATCCCCAGAGCCTCATCCACTCCTGAGGCTGTTGTTACATCAAAACCGTTTTCCCTTAATAAAGTCCCCACAGAATCCCGGATAACATCCTCGTCATCAACTAACAGGATTCGATATTTTTCTGCTTTAGGCATTGGTTTCCTCCCTTAAAATAATGATCTCAATTC
>JADFYF010000140.1:0-2806 GCA_015233165.1 Candidatus Omnitrophota bacterium | reverse complement strand
GGCTCTGAATCAATCAAAATACACGCATGATGGTCCTGGATAATGCCGTAGGTAATTGAAAGGCCTAAACCCGTTCCCTTACCTTCGGGCTTGGTCGTAAAAAATGGGTCAAAAATTCTCTCTAACGTGGCTTGATCAATCCCTGGTCCATTGTCGGTAACCTTAATTTCAACCATGCGATGAGCGCAACCTAGCTTAGAGACCACCCAAACGTGTTTATCTTGCTTCTCCGTCATTTCATCCAAGGCATCCTTCGCATTGGCAATAATGTTAATGAACACTTGCTGTAGCCGATTAGAATCACCAATGACCTTAGGCAGATTCTCCCCTAATACAATTTCCGCTTCAATGCTATGGTCGATCATCTGCTGTCTTAACAAACTAAAACCTTCGGACAAGGGATCGTTGATAGAAACTTCTTCATAGCGAGGCTTGGTATCTCTGGCAAATGTCCTTAAATTAGCGACGACAGCTGTCATTCGCTGAAGCTGCTTCTTGATCTTTTCTAAGGTATCAAGAACAGCATCGTCAGACTTAACGCTGTCTCTTTTCATAATGCTTTGAATATACATGGTAATTCCCATCAGGGGCTGATTCATTTCATGAGCAATACCAGCCCCTAATTCCCCCATGGCCGCCAATTTGGCCGCCTGAACGAGTTGAGCCTGGGCGATCTCTAACTGATTGGATTTGTCTAATATTTCTTTATTCAAGCGTTTAAGCGTCGTAATCAAATGCTTACGGGCCATGATAAAATTAAAGTATTCAAATCCCCGCTGACAGACATGAACAACCTCTTCGGGATTCTCAAAAGGTTTGGTCAGATAATCATACGCACCTAAACGTACCGCTTGAATACTGTCCCCCATGGAGGCGTAACCCGTCATCACGATAAAGACAGTGTCGCTATTGAGTTTCTTGACTTCTGATAAAATATCAATCCCTGAAAGTCCAGGCATTCTCACGTCACACAAGACAAGATGGATGTCGAGTTCTTTGAACTTCTTTAATCCTTCGGCCCCTGAGTTGGCCGTAATCACTTCAAACCCTTTTTTACTAAGAATGCCAAAAAGCATGGCAACAATTTCTGGTTCATCATCGATGACTAGGATCCTTCTGGCTCTTAGGTGAATCGCCACCCGTTCATTGAGCTGGTCGATATTGATTGGTTTTGTTATGTAATCTGAACCACCGACTTCCATCGATCTAATCTTGCTGATTTCATCCGTCGCCCCGGTGACAAAAATAAGAGGAATGGATTTGTATTGATTATCATTTCTTAGAATCTGACAGGCCTCAAAACCACTCATTCCTGGCATCATCACGTCCATCAAGATCAGATCTGGCGTTGTCTGTTTAATGATTTCTAAAGCGCCTTCACCTGTTTCAGCCTCGAGGAATTCATAATTCTTGCTCATGACCTTCATCATGGCAATGATGAGTCCTCGATTGGTTTTGTGGTCGTCGACGACGAGAATCTTCCAGGTCATGGTTGTCCTGCCAATCTTGATTTCTGAGTTCCAAGAACAGGAAAGGTCATTCGAAACGCTGCCCCTTTGTCCTGATGATTCATCAATTCGATCGTGCCTGCATGGTCTTGAATAATTCCATGGCTGATCGATAACCCAAGCCCTGTTCCCTTACCGACACCCTTGGTCGTAAAGAAAGGATTAAAAATTTCACTCCTGATTTCCTGAGGAATTCCTGGTCCAGAATCCTGAAAAACAACCTCGACCACATCGTCCTTACCTTCGTCATCTTTAATAACCGACGTCTTAATTCTCAATATTCGAGGATCACCTTTAGGCAACTCCTCCATGGCGTCTCTGGCATTAACAATCAAATTAGTAAAAACCTGTTGAAGTTGATTAAAGTCCCCACAGATAAAAGGCAGGTTATGAAACATATCCAAATCCACCTGAATATTGTGATTCTTCAGTTGAGATTGGAACAGAAGCAAGGATGCGTCGATGCATTCGTTAATACTCATGTCCTTAAAATCAAAAGCAGTCATACGGGAGAAAGTCTTTAGATTTTGAATGATTTTAATCATCCGTTGTGTTTGCGAAACGATGGTTTCAAGCCCCTCCTTGGAAGAATCCGCCGCTTTAAGATCCTCAAGAATAATTTGCGCATTCCCTTTGATCGTCGTTAGAGGCTGATTTAATTCATGGGCCACACCGGCAGCCAATTGGCCTAAAGCGTTCATCTTGCCGGCCTGGATAAGCATGGCTTGGGTCTTTTTTAATTCTAGGAGAGCTTTTTCTAATGCATTGGCCTTCTGACTATTAGCCTCGGAGGACTCTTTAAGATCAGCGATGAGTTTGATTTCTTTTTGAACATGTTGCTGTTTTTCTAAGGCACGATTGATGGAAATGATCAGCTCATCATAGCTAATAGGTTTTGTTATATAATCAAAGGCCCCTTTTTTTAAGGCGGCAATCGCGTGTTCTGTGCCTCCGTGACCGGTGATCATGATCACTTCCGCTTGAGCTAATTGACCTTTGATCCTTCCTAGCACCTCAATGCCATCCATGCCCGGCATCTTGATATCAAGAATAACAATTTCGGGATTTTCCTTTTCAACGGTGTCTAATCCAATAATTCCATTTTCCGCGGTTAAAACTTGATACCCTTCCATTTCCAGAAGATCTTTAAGTCTCTTGCGGATCATTTCCTCGTCGTCGATAAGCAAAACTTTTATCATGTTATCCTTCAGGCGCGCTCTGTGCTTTATCTGGCGATGGCAAGAAAACCGAGACATTGGTCCCTTCACCTTCAATACTATCGACCTCAATCCTGCCGG
>JADFYF010000013.1 GCA_015233165.1 Candidatus Omnitrophota bacterium | reverse complement strand
AAGAAAGCAGTGGCCTATTTGGCTGCTTCGATTGTTCATGAGCATCTCGATGCGTTGGTTAATCTAGGAATTTCTTTGGCCGACAGACCTTCGTTGATCAGAAATGTCGAGGGTGGCAATTGGCCTGAGGCCATGTCCATCATGCAGGGAGTCATCGAGGAGTTTCCTATGATAGACCGCCTACTTATGTACGATCCAGGAGCAACGATTAAGGGTATCCTGCCAGAGATGCCTGAATTTGTTGGCCAGAGCCGTGCGGATCGAGAGTGGTATGTTCAAGTCAAGAAACGCTGGATACCTTATGTCTCTGCCGTCTATAAAAGGGGGACTGAGCCTAGGGTTAATTTTGTTTCCATTCTTATTCCTATTAAGACAAAAGGGACCTTAGTTAACAGTGATTCTTCCTCAGAACAAGAGAGGGCGAAGGTTCTTGGCTTATTGCAGATGCAGTTTAAATTGAACATTTTTTCTAAATGGATTAAGAATGTTAATGTGGGACAAAACGGGCTCATCTACATCATCGACCAGCAAGGTCAGATTGTTTATCATCCAAGGTTCAATTCAGAAGAAAAGGTGGTCAATTTTTCATCCGTACCTCTCGTTCAAGAATTATTAAAGGGTAAGAGGGGTGCCGGTGTCAATTACAATCCTGTTGAAAAGCAGAATCGCGTTGCAGCTTTTGAACCGGTGTCTGAGTATGGCTGGGGTGTTGTAGTTACACAGGCTGAGGCTTTTGCTTTTGATCAAAGGGATAAGGATTTGCGAAGGATTGTGATCATTTATGGTGTGGCTTTTATAGGAGCGTTCTTATTTGGTGTTTTTATTCTGTATACGCTCTGGGCACAGAGGCACTCGTCAGAGAAAATACATCAGCTTATGCGGGCCATAGAACAATCCCCGGTAACGGTCGTCATTACAACTCTTGAGGGCAAGATCGAGTATGCTAATCCAGCTTTTGAAAGGATTAGCGGTTATACCCTTGGGGAGGTTATAGGAAATAATTCACGGATCTTAAAATCAGGGGAACATCCTAAGGAGTTTTATCAGAACCTTTGGAAGACTATTAAGAGCGGCGGTATCTGGAAAGGGGAATTTCATAATAGAAAGAAGTCAGGAGAATTATATTGGGAAACGGCTTCAATTTCTCCTATTAAAGATAGTAAAGGTACCATTACGCATTTTGTAGCGGTCAAGGAAGATATTACGGATCGTAAGAAGATAGAGCAGGAAATATGGTTGAAGAATAAGTTTTTAAGACTTCAGCAGGAAGTTATTCCTGAGGGGATCCTTTTCGTTGATGAACAGGGCAGAATAGTTTCCTATAATCAGAGATTTATGGATATGTGGCAGATCCCCGAGGATGTTATCGGATCAAGATCAGATGAACGGACCGTAGAATTTATTTTAAACAAGTTTGTTGATCCCAAGAAATTTGTTCAACGGATGAAATTCTTGTCTTTAGAACCAGATAAAAAGAGTCAGGAGGAGATTGTTCTTGTTGACGGAAGGGTTTTGGATTGCTATTCTTCGCCGATCTTCAATGAACAAGAGAACAGAAACTTAGGACGGATATGGTTTTTCAGGGACATTAGTGATCGCAAGAAGGCAGAAGAAGCTGTTAAGCTGCAGCATATCTATGAAATGCAAAAGCAGTTTTCCTATACAGTCTCGCATGAATTAAGGACCCCCTTGACGGCTATGAAGTCTTCCCTCGATATTTTGAATACCGAATTGCCAGGGAAACTTTCTGATGAGCAGAAAATGTTCCTAGGGAGGGTTCAGCTGAGTATTGATCGTCTGGGTATTTTGATTAATGACGTTTTAGATTTGGCTAAATTTGAGTCGGGGAGCGTACCGTTGGATAGGCAATCATTGTCTGTTAAGGAATATGTACAGGAGATTGTTGATTTGCAAACTCCTTTGGCTAATCAAAAGGGAGTTCAATTAGTGACAGAGTTTCAGTCGGATTTACCTAAACTTTTGGCGGATAAGAATCGACTAGTCCAGGTCTTTAATAATCTTATCAGCAATGCCTTAAAGTTCACGGATAAGGGACAGGTGACAATTACGGTTTCCTGTGAAGATAACAAGAATATGATTTTCAGAGTTCGTGATACGGGAATTGGGATTAAGAAGGAAGATCTGTCTAAACTTTTTGGGAAATTCCAGCAAGTAGGTTCTGTCAGTCATCAGCTGGGGGGAACAGGTTTAGGTTTGTCTATTTGCAAGCAGATCGTTGAAATGCACGGGGGAGAGATTTCGGTTGAGTCACAATATGGCAAAGGGAGCACGTTTTCTTTTACCATTCCTCTTGATCCACAAATTCCTTTGACTATGATTAAGAAGCTTATTTAGAAAGAATATTAAGGAGGAGTGATATGGAAAATAAACCAAAACTTTTGGTGATTGACGATGATCATACCCTTCGGGAGAATTTCAAGTACTTGCTGGAGAAAAACGGTTATGAAGTTCAAACAGCACAGGATGGTATTGATGGTTTAAAGAAATTAGAGAATTTCACTCCTGATCTGATCGTCTTAGATATCAATATGCCTAGGATGGGAGGCATAGAATTCTATCAGAAGATTTTTGATGGATACGCGTCTAAGTATCCCGTATTTGTTTTAACGGCACGAGCCAATATGGAACAGCTTTTCAAAGAACTTAAAGTGGAAGGGTTCATGACCAAGCCATTTGAGATGAATGATTTTATACAGGAAGTTAAACTGATCATTAAAAAGCTTAGACCTGCGCCCAATGAGATTAAGCAAAGGAAGACAAAGTCTATTCATACTGTTTGTTTAGCCGATGATGATTCGGTGGAATCAGGGAAAATTTCAATAGCTCTTCTTGAAGCGGGTTTTCGCGTATCTTGTGCGAAAAGTGGAACAGCGATGTTGGAATTAATCTTTTCAGATCCTCCGGATATTGCTTTAGTAAAGTTTGGCCTTAAGGATATCCCAGGCGACACGATAGCCCAATATGCATTGCATATGACCAAGACGACCAATGTCAAGTTTTTGCTTTATCAGAAAATTGAAAGTGATCATTTGGATGTGATTCGGGAGAAATTTGCAAGCAAAAAAAATGTTTTGAACTTGGTGGACTATGGCGATCCTGTGGATTTGGTCAATTTCCTTAACGATGCGATCCAGAAGATACAAGAAGAGGCTGAAGATTTTAGTGTTTGAGATGGCTTGCTGCCGGTATCAAAGCCAGCTCTTACAAGATCACCGTATACGTTATTGCTCCTCATACCGGGTCTCCTGAACTTCAAAGAAGCTGCATTTGAGTAGCCTTGCTTGTTGGACATTGTTTTTATAATTTTATTTGAAAGCGCTATATGTTGTGTATATAATCTGCGCTCACACCACTGATAGATATTTAAGGAGAATGATTGTGATCGAAAAAATTAGAAAACGAACAGGTGAGGTGGCAGATTTTGAGGCGGTTAGAATTCGTGAGGCCGTCGCTAAGGCCATAGCGGCAACTCGTGAAAGAGTTGGTGCGTCTTTGTCCGGCCCTCTTGAGATGGCTCAAGAAATTTCCGATAAGGTTGTTTTAGAGATCGAACAGAGATTTGGTCAAAGCGAGCGAATCGCCTCCGTGGAGGAGATCCAGGATATCGTCGAACGCAAATTGGCTGAGTCAGGATATTTTGAGGTTGCCAGAGAATTTATTCTTTATCGGGCTGAACATGCGCGTCGTCGGGCAGAAAACAGAATCGAAGAGCTTCGTAAGCTAGAAAAGAATCTGTTAAAAGTTTCCAAACACAACGGCACTCAAGAAGCTTTTGATCCAAGGAAACTGAAGAGGGCTTTTGACCGGGCGGCTGTCGGCTTTGAGGCTACCTGTCGATTTGATGCTGTTTTTGCGATTTTAAAGAATCGTCTGGTCGATGGGATATCGACGGATCAGGTCATTGAAAACCTCAAACGTTCTTGCATCGATCTTCTGTCGGTTGAGAATATTTCTTGGCAGATCATTGCGGGTCGTCTATTGGTTATGCAACTTTATAAATTAGCGAGCCGTAACCGTGGGGTTAAGATTGAGGAGCTTTATTCTCCAGCCAGTTATCAGGCGCATTTTGAGAATTACCTGAAAAAGGGGCTGTATTATAAGGAATTCATGCAATATTACACGCCTCAGGAGATCGGTGTCGCCGCATCGTTTATCGATCGAGATAGGGACTTTTCTTATATTTATTCGACGGTCTTAGCCCTTTCCAAACGCTATCTTTTGAATCCCAACAAGGTTGTCGAGGAGCTTCCTCAGGAGATGTATTTGACTGTAGCCCTGTTTCTGGCCATCCCTGAGCCCAAGGAGAAGCGTTTAGAATTTGTCCGTGCTATTTATGATGCCACCTCAACTCAGAAGTTGTCCTTGCCTACACCCACTCTTATTAATGCTCGCACCAATTTTGCTCAGCTTTCGAGTTGTTTTAAGATTAATGTGGCTGATGACCTGCGTGCGATTTATCACGCCGTCGAGAACATGGCTCAGATATCCAAATTCGGCGGTGGGGTTGGTACGTATTTAGGACATATCCGCTCTAAAGGCGGAGAAATTCGCGGGGTCAAGTCGACCTCCGGCGGAGTTGTTCCCTGGGTTCGTGTCATCAACGATACGGCTGCGGCGGTGAATCAGCTGGGGGCTCGTTTTGGGGCTATTTCTCCGACGCTGGATATCTGGCATCGGGATATTCTGGATTTCTTGAATCTTCAGACAGAAACGGGAGATATCAGGCGCAAAGCATTTGATATTTTCCCTGCAGTATCAATCCCTGATCTTTTTATGCAAAGAGTTGAAGAGGGCGGCGAATGGACCCTTTTTGACCCTCATGAAGTTCATAAGGTTACAAGACGTCGTCTGGAGGATACGGTTGATGTCGAGTTTATGAAATTCTATGAATCTTGCGAGAAGGATGATCGTCTGAAACTGCGCGTCACGACCAATGCCAAGGATCTTATGAAGAAACTTCTTAAGACCGCCGTCGAGACGGGGATGCCGTATGTATTCTTTCGTGACACGGTCAACCGTGTTAATCCCAACAAACACGCAGGCATGATTTACTCGACTCAGTTGTGTACCGAGATCTGTCAGAACACAGCGTCTTCGGTGTTCGATGGTGAGAGTATTGAGGACGGCAAGGTGGTTTTGCGGTATACGCCGGGAGATACGGTCGTCTGTAATTTGGCTTCAATCAATGTCGCCAAGGTTAATACCAAGGAAGAGATCGAGAGGGTTATACCGATTGCTATGAGGGTTCTGGATAATGTTATAGCGTTGAATTTGTATCCCATCAAGGAGGCGGAACAGACCTCACTTAAGTACCGCAGCGTCGGATTGGGATTCATGGGGTTAGCCGAATATTTGGCTTGTCGGAAATTAAATTATGATTCTCTGGCTGCCCGTAACGATGTGGATGCATTATTTGAGAAGTATGCTTTGGCAACGCTTAAAGCGTCCAACGCCTTGGCTAAAGAGCGAGGACCTTATCCTTTGTTCAAGGGAAGTGAATGGGAGAAAGGGATTCTGTTTGGACGGCCAGAGGGATGGTATGCGAAGGAAAGTCAGGATCCCAAAGCTTGGAAGGAACTGATTGCAGACATTCGAGCGCATGGAGTTCGCTTCGCCTATCATTTAGCACCCGCACCTAACACCTCCACCGCTGGCGTCGTCGGTACAACAGCAGGTCTTTTGCCGGTTTATAAGAAGTTCTTCATGGAAACGAATGCCATTGCACCCATTGTGACAGTGGCTCCCAATCTTTCTAAGGAAAACTTCTGGTTTTATAAGGAATATGCGAATTTGGAAATGAATGATGTTATTGAAATGATCGCGGTCGTTTATAAATGGATTGATCAGTCGATTTCCTTTGAGTGGATGATTAACCCTGCCCGTACAAGCCCCAAGCAGCTTTTTGATTACTATACCAAGGCTTGGAAGTCGGGCATCAAAACTGTTTATTATGTCCGTTCGATGAGCGGGGATGTCAAAGAAGGCTGCGTGAGTTGCAGCGGGTAAAATACCAGGAGAATACTATGTTAAAGAAAAATCAGATATTTAATCCAACCGGCGACGACAGTCTAGAAAATCGCACCATTATTAAGGGTCGGACAACAGGTCTTTTTAATCTTAATGCCGTCAAGTATCCCTGGGCCAAGGCGATGTATCAGGTGATGATTGGGAATTTCTGGGTTCCGGAGAAGGTCAGTGGCTTAACCGAGGACGCTAACATGTACAGCAAGCTGTTACCAGCGGAAGGCAGGGCTTATCGAGGGATTATTTCTTTTTTGACGTTCCTTGACAGTATTCAGACGGTGAATTTGCCCAATTTTTCCGATTACGTGACCTCTCCTGAAGTTAATCTTTTGTTGTCTATTCAATCTTTTCAAGAGGCGATCCATTCTCAAAGCTACACCACAATCTTAGAAACGGTCGTCGATGCGCAGGAACGGGACCAGATCTATTACTATTGGCGTGAAGATAAGGTTTTGTTTGAACGAAACGAATATATCGGCCAGATTTATCAGGATTTCAAAGATACTCCCAGTGATGCCAATTTCTTTAGGGCGTTGATTGGAAATTTTCTTCTAGAAAGTCTATATTTTTATAACGGTTTCGCTTTTTTTGATACCCTAGCCTACAACTCTAAAATGATCGCAACAGGACGGATGATCAATTATATCCGACGTGATGAGCTGACCCATGTGGTTTTGTTTGCTAATATCATTAAAGAGATACGTCAGGAATTCCCAGAAATGTATGACGCAAAGGTGGTCCGTTCCCTATTTGAAGAAGCCGTCAAACAGGAGATTCTTTGGTCGCAGCATATCTTAGGCGATGATGTTCCAGGGATGACTCGTCAGACGACGGAACAATATACACGATGGTTAGCCAATGACCGTCTGCGTATGATTAAGACCCTTTGTATCCTGAGGCGCTGGTCAATCCCTACAAACACCTCGAGGCCATGGCGGATAACAACAGCGAGAAGACCAATTTCTTTGAGTCTACCGTCGTTAATTACACTCAGTCCAGCTCCATGAAGGGGTCGTGGGATTTCTAATCCATAGGATGCAGATGGAACTAAAAGTAACCCTAAAACCAGGGCGACAGGCTTTTGGTTAAAATTTGCTTTTTGAGGAATATGTGGTATCCTTCCCAGATTCGAGAGTTTCCTATCGTCTGATTTTTCTGTTTTACGCTGAATTTATTCGAAATCAATCTTAAATAAGGACAAACACCTATGTTTTTACGCCGGTTACTTTGTATTTGGATTTTGACTTGTTTCTTCCTATCCTCGATTGTCCCTTCTCAAAGGGTCTATGCGGATACTGTGACGGGGCTACCTAAGCCAGGAGCGATGGTTTCGTTAAGTTCAGCTTTTGAACCTGTACTTATCAAAGGGTTAAAGGTTCATCCGGAAAACCCTTTTTTATTTGATTTTATTGTAGATACAGGCAATACAAGCCTCACGGCAGACAATGCTCAGTTGAAGGCAGAGTCGAATAAGCTGATTAAATATTTCTTAGCGGCCATGACTGTTCCTGAAAAAGATTTGTGGGTGAACCTGTCTCCTTATGAAAAAGACCGCATCATTGCGTCTAATCTAGGAGAGACGGAAATGGGTCGTGACATGCTGGCGCAGGACTACATTCTCAAACAGCTGACCGCCTCGTTGATTTACCCTGAGAGTCATTTGGGAAAAACCTTTTGGGATAAGGTTTATGCCAAGGCTCAGGCCATGTATGGGACAACAGATATTCCGGTGAACACGTTCAATAAGGTCTGGATTGTGGCGGACAAGGCCGATGTCTTTGAACGCGCCAATGTGGCCTATGTGGTGGGGGCGCATTTGAAGGTGATGTTGGAGGAGGATTACATGGCGATGACAAAACATTATTCCCCTCCCCTTGTGGGAGGGGCTAGGGGAGGGGGCGTTTCGCAAAATCCCCCCTCCCTAACCCTCCCCACAAAGGGGGAGGGAACCAACAACTTAGGCTCCCAAATCATCCGCGACATCGTTCTTCCTGAACTCGAACACGAAGTCAATGAGGGACAGAATTTTGCGCCGTTACGTCAGATGTATTATTCCATGATTTTAGCCAGCTGGTACAAGATGGCCTTGAAAGATGCGGTCTTAACCCAGATTTACGGAAATCAAAGCAAGGTCAAGCTGGGAATCAATCAAGCAGATTCTAGAATCAACGAAGCCATTTTTAATCAATATTTACAGGCCTATAAGAAGGGCGTGTTTAACTATATTAAGGAAGATGTTAATCAAGTCACTCGAGAAGCTAGTCCAAGGAAGTATTTTTCGGGAGGAGAAGATTTTGCGGTCCTAGCAACGGAAGCCATTCATAGAAAATCTCCCTGGAGTGATAAGGCTGTGACAGGAAGGATATTTGAGGTCAGAACACCTGTTCATGTGAAGACCAGCTCTAATGGATTCAGTAATAGTGCGAATTATTTTCAAGACTCAGCGATGACGACGGTATCTGTCGATACCAAATTCCTGGAATTACAAAATACGATTCCGATGTCATTTGACATGCAGCCGGGAGCCTTGGGTGTGAAATTAACCGTTTCAAGAAATGGCAGTGGTATTAATGAAGCGCCCATTCTGATGATTAATAATGATCAGAATTTAATTGTTTTCTCCTCGGGGCAGGAGACTGTCATTGTTTCTGAGAAGGGGTATGATATTAAAGATGGCGATCAGACGATTGTGAAATTGTCCTGGAGGGGTGGAAAGGTTTTTGTCCAAAAGAAAGCTGTGACCACCGATACCATTATGGTTAAAAGAGATGGTGTTCTGCTTAAGAATACTCTTGCTGTTCAGGAATTAAGATTTGCAAAAGGCGATGAGCAGCAAAGGATTAAGATTGATCTAGGTTTCTGGAATCAGAAGTTACCGAATAAGTTATCTCTGGCAGATGCCCGGGTTTCATTGAAATTAATGGACAAGATAGGAACAAGCGAGTTTATGCAAATTGTTGCTGATTCTAGCAAGAATGATCAGGTGGAGGTCTCCATCGTCGATGCCGCGATGAAAACGGCCGCTGAGTCTGCTTTAAATGGTTTTACGGAAAAGATCAGGACGTATTTACAATCGTTGGGTAAATCTGTTTCGAATGGTAAGTTCTATACGAGGCTGGGCGATTATACTCCTGAGGAAAAAACGTTATTAGTGAGAATACAAAACAAGATCGACTATGTTGAAACATGGCAGGCTTTCTTTGAGGCCTTTAACTTTCAGAGTTACGGTGAGGGATTAAACCTGAAAAGACTAGAAGGGCATGTGTTGAATATTATATTTACAGGTAATCAGTTTCCCATTTTCTTAGATATATCATCTTTGACAAAGTTCTTAGAAGAAATGGCCAAGAAATCGAAGGAAAAGGATAAGATTAAACAACTCATCAGTGATTTAACAACAGAAGATCGAAACAGATTAATCAATACGAGAGATGCTTTAATCAAACGTTTAGTGACGGATCAATTCCTGGTCAGGGCTGTTTTAGGGATCGAAGCTAAAGACAAGGCGATGGTGGTTATTCATGAACCATTGTCAGCGGATGATCAGGGAAATGTCCGTTTCTCAGGGCACATCATTGAAGCGTATTCAAGGGATCGCGTGTTAAAAGTTTTGAAGGCGATGAGCAAAGCAGGGTTAACGAAACTTCATATTGCTAATTGGCAAAAAAGACCAGTTCCTGTGTTTTTGATTCTTCCATTAATTAATGTAGAGAAGTTAGATATTTCCAAATCTGATGAAGAGATTGTGAATGCGGTGGGAAAAGAGTTCTTCGGTCAGCTCATGGGGACGAATTTTATTTCTATAAATAATGGGGCACGCGAGATTCCTTATTTAAGTATTACTGAGACTAGAAATATGAAGGTTACTGATACGAATTCTGAAATTAACAGAATTCATCTTAAGCTCAAATCTCTCCATAGTGATTTCTGGAAATGGATAAAGGAAAGCATTGATCATTTAGAGAATACTCGTATCGTTGATAATCTGACCCAAGCACAGCCAACCGGCGTGGATGCGGCCTTAGTCGCAGCCCCCGGCGGTATTGATCTTGATCGTAGCAAGATGCAGATGAATATTCAAAAGCAAGGCGAAGGCGTTCAGATGAAGTTTGATCAGGCCATGGTGGCGCGGATTAAGCAAGAGGGGTTTGAAGGACTTGAGTTTAAAATAGAATCCATTGTCCCTGTAGCAAACTTGTTATTGTTGCTGGGGGTTTCAATATAAACGAAAGATTCACAGATTTGGCTAGTGTTTTGGATTCCCGACTAAAGCATTCGGGAATGACATAAAAGTTCTAAGTAGGAGCTTGTATTGAATAAGAATCCTCAGTCGAATTGGCTGGGGATTTTTTATTGAGCTCAGGCCGAGGGGAATCGGAATTTTCTAACGGTGAAGTAGGTCATCGCAAGAATTCCGCCTTCAATCGCGACGGTGGCCATGGCGGCTCCCATGTAGGAGTAGTAATTGATCAAGAGAAGAATCAGAGGCAGGCCCATGAGCGCCATGGTGATGTGAATTTGGGAATAGACCTTTGTCTTGCCGCAGACCAACAGGAACTGCACGCGAAAGGCGTTGGCACTGATAAAAAAGACAGAGATCAGAAGAAGTCTTAAGGAAGTAACAACCTCAGGGTAGGTGTCTCCGCAGAAGATTTTGACGATGAATGGCGCCAAAATGAAAATTATGGGGAGGAAGATGAGGGAGATGTTAACGGTGATCATTTGAATCTGCTGCATCATTTCAAAAGCTTTGCTTTTGTTTTTATCATAGATTTTACTGAGTCTTGGAAATATTGCCTGAGAAAAGGAAGATAGCGGAAAAGTCTGGGCGACATTGGCAATCTTTTCGGCAATGGAATAAAATCCTGTCACCGTATTGTTCGTTAGGAGACCGACGGCAAAGACACGGGTGGTGGTATAGGCGTTAATCGCCACGACGGAGATAAAGACATTCCACCCGGCTTTGAGTTGTTTGATCAGTTCATGTTCGCCAGGGAGTTGAAAGCTAATCTTGAATCGGTTTAAGACGACATACTGGCCCATCAATCCAATGATTAAGGAAGAGCCGGAGGTGATCAGCGGGATCATTAGATAGTCATGAGGATGTTTGATAAACAGGAGGATCAGAGCTGCATAGATGAATTCTCCGATGATGTTGAGATTTGCAATGTATGTCATGGATTCTGTTCCTTGAAAGAACCAGACAGGAAACAGCGCATTGCCAATGACAACCCCGAAGCTTAACGCATAAAGAATCCAGTCGTTACCAAATTTAGGGACGAGATTGACGATGCCCAGTAAGAGAAAAAGGCTGATCAGGACCATGGCCACCTTGATCGTCATTACCGCCGAGTACACCTTCCCAACTTTAGTTTTATCCTCGTTGCAAAGAGAGATTTCTTTGGTGGCGCTGACACTAAAACCATAATCGGTTAGAATCATGAAGTACTGAACAAAGGCCTGGGCAAAGGCAATCAGTCCGAATTTTTCAGGGCCGATGACTCGAAAGAGATAAGGAATGATAATTAGAGGAAGGATGTAGCTGATCGTCTGCAGCCAGGACAGAGAAGCGACGTTGTTAATCACAATTCTGCCTTCTACAGCACCTGCCATCGCATAAGTCTTCTTAATCCGTCTGATCAAATTCTTCATAAGGTTAATTTAACATATTTTGCAGAAGGAATGTTGTGTGCAGTGATATAATTTTTGCCATGATTCAATTTCCGAAGAACTTTTTATGGGGCGCGGCAACGTCTGCCTATCAGGTAGAGGGGAACAATTTTAATTCCGACTGGTGGCCGTGGGAAAAGGCTATCGGTAAACAGCCCTCGGGGGACGCCTGCCGTCACTACAATCTGTATCCGCAGGATTTTGATTTAGCCCAGAGTTTGAATCACAACGCCCATCGTCTTTCCATTGAGTGGGCCCGCATTGAGCCCCGGGAAGGGGAATTCTTACAGACAGAAATACAGCACTACATCGACGTGATTCTAGCTTTGCGTGCACGTGGGATTGAGCCGATGGTCACGTTGCATCATTTTACGAATCCTATCTGGTTTAGCCAGTCGGGAGCTTGGGAAAACAAACGCTCCGTGGAACGCTTCTTTCGTTACTGTGATGTTGTTACTAAAGCCCTGGCCCCTTATGTTCATTACTGGATCACCATCAATGAGCCTAGCATTTATGCCTCGCATTCCTATATCTTTGGCGCCTGGCCTCCTCAGATTAAGTCCTATTGGAAGACCAAGGCTGTTTATGACCATATGACCTGGGCGCATATTCAGGTGTATCATCGGATGCATCAGATCTATCAAGAGATGAAATTGTCTAAGCCGGCGATCAGCATCGCCCAGCATCTGCAGGCTGTTGTTCCTTGCACTGATAGTCTAAGGAATAGATGGGCGGTCAAGTTGCGTAAGAAATGGTTTCACTTTGGAATTTTGGATACCATCGCCCGTCATAAAGCTTTAGATTTTATAGGGGTGAATTATTATTCTCGTCAGATGGTGGATCTGACAGGGTGGGGGCCTGGTAACTTTGTTCATGAAGTATGTCAGAATAATCACACGCCTTGCCGTAAGAATTCTCTGGGTTGGGATATTTATCCTCAGGGTCTGTATCTTGTTTTGAAGGATCTTCAGAAATATAACGTACCTATTTTTATTACAGAAAATGGCATCTGTACCTTGGAGGATAATGAGCGTTGGGAATTTATTAAGGAGCATTTAAAGAGTATTCATAAAGCCATTTCAGAAGGAGTGGATGTGCAAGGTTATTTGTACTGGTCCTTACTGGATAACTTTGAATGGGCGGAAGGTTTTGTTCCTAGATTTGGCCTCATTGCAATGAATTATGATACACAAGAAAGAACGGTTCGGGAAAGTGCTAGGAAGTACGCCGTAGTCTGTAAAACAGGTATTTTGCAATAGACAAAATAAATCTTCTATGTTAGATTGACGCAATGAAATTTCGACGATTTTTACTTACCCTGTTTTTTTCCCTCACATGTCTGACTCAAGCTCATGCTGTTTGGATTTGGACGCCTCAAACAGGCAAGTTCATTAATCCTAAATGGGCGGTGAAATCTACTCCTAAAGAACAATTGGAATACGGTTTAGCTTTTTTAGAAGGCAAGAAGTATAAGGAAGCGATTGCTGAATTTAAGAAATTAATTAAGTTTTATCCCCGATCTAAAGAGGCGCCTGAAGCCCAGTATTATATGGGAAAGACCCAGGAGACGTTAAGTAAGCCTTACGAGGCCTTTAAAGTCTATCAGGTGGTCATTGATAAATATCCTTTTAGTGAAAGAGCCGCTGAAATTGTCGATATTGAATACCAAATAGGTAATCAGTTGTTGGAAGGTCGGAATAAAAAGGGAAAGATTGTCGAGGTTTTTATCGGAGGAGATGATAGAGTCATTGACGTTTTCCGCACCGTGATCAAAAATGCTCCTTATGGTAAATATTCAGCCATTTCGCAGTATAAAATCGGTCTTTATTTGAAGGAAAAGGGTCTCTATGATGAGGCTCGTGATGAATTTGAAAAGACGGTCAACGATTATCCGACGAGTGAATGGGCTAAAGCGGCTCAATTTCAAATCGCTATGGCAGATACCAAGCGTTCCGCTAACCCTCAGCATGAACAGAAAACCACTCAGTTAGCCATTGAAGGATTTAAAGAATTTGTCAAAAGTCATCCTGAAAGCGAGTTAACTCCGGAAGCTAAGAATCAAATTTCTCGTTTGCGTAACAAGGAATCTGAGAACAGCTTCGTTATCGCCCAATTTTACGAAAGACAAAAGAACTATAAATCGGCCCGTATTTACTATAATGATATTATTAATAAGTATGCCGATACCGTCTGGGCTCCTAAAGCCTTGATGCGCCTTAAAATTATTGGGGATCGATGATACGCAGATTTTCTTTAGGACTTCTTGTTATCTTTGCTGCTTTATCCGGCTGTGGCTACACTACCGGTTCCCTGCTACCACCTCAATATAAAACTCTTTATGTAGAACCGTTTGGTAACAAGATTGACTTTGTGAATGAGAATGTACGTGCATTGTATGTTCCTTTGATGGAAGTCAAGGTTCGTTCTGCGGTCATTGATCGTTTTCAGTTAGATGGTCATCTGCGTTTGCATGATTCTGAGCAAAGTGATCTAGTTCTAAAGGGGGACTTGATCGGTTTCGAAAGAGACGATTTAAGAACAGATGATAATCAAAATGTTCAGGAATACCGTCTTCGTGTTACCGTTTCTTTAACCATGCTCGATAATACGACGGGAAAAACTTTTTGGAAAGAAACCATAGCGGGCGAATCCACCTATTTTACTTCCGGTCCTCAGGCCAAAAGCGAAACGGCTGCTTTAGATGAAACAATGACGGATCTCTCCCGTCGCATTGTTGAACGCACCATCGAAAACTGGTAAGGCCTATCCATTATGATTTACCTTCTTTTAGGCGAGGACTCCCAAGCCAAGGACAAGAAGATTGCTGAGATTAAAGAAAGCTTCCTGATTCAACCAGAAGCTCTTTTTTTTGATTTTGAATCTTTAGATGCTCAGACCGTATCTGCGGCCAGTCTTAAGAAATCTTTAATAGCCCTTCCATCGTTTTCTTCTAAACGTATCATTTTAATTCGTCATCTTCAAAAACTTAAGGCTGATCCTGTATCGGTGCTATTAGCGTTTGCAGAATCGCCGAGTGGGGATTGTGAAGTCATCTTAGAAGCGTCCACAGAACTTAAGAGTCCGCTGAAAGAAGTGGCTTCCTATGCCAAAGTATTAAGTTTCGGAGTTAAGGCAGAGTTAAATGTTTTTGATATGACTAAACTGATGTCAGCCAAAAAGACGACGGAGGCATTAAGAATGTTGCATGAGTTTTATGATCAAGGGATGTATCCTTTGCAGCTGATGGGGGTCTTGGTTTGGTATTGGGGAAAAGAGGGCAGAGCCCTCGGGAATCCGCGCTTCGAACAAGGGCTTAAGGCCCTTGAGGAAGCGGACTTGAATATTAAACGCAGCCGGCTTCAGCCGGAGTATGCGATTGAGAAGTTAGTGGTAGAACTTGTGGAAATACAGCGATGAGTAATTATTTAGACTTAGGAGCAGCTAAAAGCTTAGCAAATCGAGATTTACGACGAGCAGCTGTTTTCTTGTGTAGAACATTACGTTTGGCTGCTTTATCCATCTTCTTGTATAGATTCTTTAAAAGGTCAGTTGCCTTGGTTTTATCCGTAGAAGCAACAGCGACGAAGGATTTAACCGTTTTTTTCAGATCGGTTTTGACGTCTAGGTTGCGCATGCGACGAGTATGATTTTTGCGTAATTCTTTAATAGCAGTACGACGTTGTGGCATTTTTAAATTCTCCGTGAATAATTGATTAACAACAAGGCCGATAATATACCAAAGACCATTTTTTATGTCAACAGATAAATCTCAAGAGCCTCATTCTCAAAAAAGTCTGATCAAAGCCAGTTCCCTGTTGTCTGTGGGGATTCTTTCGTCTCGATTGTTGGGTTTTGTCCGGGATGTTGTTTTGGCGAATCTTTTAGGAACAGGTGTGATTGCGGAAGCGTTTTTTGTCGCTCAGCGGATTCCTAATCTGTTACGGGATTTGGTTGGTGAGGGGGCGGCGAATGCCGCGATTGTTCCAGTCTTGGTGGAATACAAGAAAACGAAAACTAAGGAGGAGTGGAAACTCTTTGTCAATGTGCTCTTGGCTTGGGGGGTGATTATTTTAGGGCTCTTAACTGTTCTGGGCATTATTCTGGCCCCTATCATCGTTCGCCTGATGGCGCCAGGTTTTCTCAGTGATCCGGCGAAATATCATCTGACGGTGGATTTAACTAGAATTATGTTCCCTTATCTTATCTTGATTGCATTGACTGCTTTACAGATGGGGATTCTTTACACTTTAAATTCATTTGGAGCCCCAGCGTTTTCTTCTTGTTTGTTAAATGTGGCCATGATCATTAGTGTATGGGTAGCGTATTTCTTTTCTTGGGCATCAGCCTATATTCTGGCAACAGGTGTTTTGGCAGGGGGGATTTTGCAGCTTATTTGGCAGCGTCGGGCCCTGGCTCATCTGGGATTAGTATGGAGCTGGCCTGCCAAGTTGCGTCATGAGGGGATCGTGAAAATTGGTAAACTTCTGGTTCCTCGTCTTTGGGGGTCGGCGGTGTATCAGATGAATATCTTTGTCGATACGCTCTGCGCCTCTTTAGCTTTTATTGTCGGTTCAGGGGGGATTGCCGCCATTTATTTTGCCAATCGCCTGATTCAATTTCCTTTAGGCGTTTTTGCGTATTCACTCAGTAGCGCCTCCTTGCCGTCGCTATCTTCGTCGGCCAGTGATAAGGATTACGTGACCTTTAAAGAGACCTTGATGTTTTCCTTAAGAAACCTTTTGTTTATTCTGTTACCCTGTGCGGTCTATCTCTATGTCCTGTCGCCTTTGTTGGTACGAGTCATCTTTCAGCATGGAGCCTTTGATCAGCAATCCGCGGATATTACGACGATGGCGTTGGAATTTTTGAGTCTGGGATTGCCCTTCTTTGGAGCCAGTCGCATCCTCGTCTCAGGATTCTATGCAATGCAGGATACCCAGACGTCGGTGAGAATTGCCACGGTTTGTCTTTTGATTAATATCATTCTGAATATCCTGTTGATGTTTCCTCTGAAGATAGGGGGCATTGCTTTAGCGAGTAGCGTTTCAGGGTTGGCCAACTTTACGATGTTGTTTATGATGATGAAGGATCGTCTGGGAGGAACGAGTGGAGTGCTTAGAAAGTTCTTTCTTCGTCTGACACCTTCGTTAATTGTCATGGCAGCGGTGATTTATTTACCATTAACCTATCTGTCCTTTCATAGCAAAATAGGCGGACTGATCCTGATTAGTTTGGCAGGTTGGATATCGTTTATCGTGAGTTGTCATGTCACAGGTGTTCCTGAATTCAAACCGGTGTGGAATCTTTTAAAAAGAAAATTTCAAGCCTACCGTAAACAAAATTAATATGGACGTCAAAGCCAAGGTCAAATTACTTCCCTTAACAAGCGGCGTGTACTTGTTTAAGGATAAGAATGATCAGATAATCTATATTGGTAAAGCCGTGTCTTTGCGTCGTCGGGTGGAGTCTTATTTTCGCGGCAATCAGCAAAGCCTCAAGACAGATCTTTTAGTAGAACATATCTGCGATGTTCAGTTTATTCCCACCCACAGTGAAGCTGAGGCGCTTATCTTAGAAGCCAGCTTGGTGAAGCAGCATCAGCCAAAATATAATATTGAACTTAAAGACGGTAAAACCTATCCGTACATTCAGATGACTAAGGAAGAATACCCGTTGGTGTCTGTTGTTCGGTTGAATATGCGAAAGAACAAGAATATCAAGGCAGATTTCTATGGGCCCTATGTAAATCCCACCTTGATTCGGGAAGCTTTGGGGATTATCCGTCGGATCTTTCATTTCAGAAGTTGCGAATCTCTTCCTCATAAACCTTGCCTGGATTTTCATATTGGCCTTTGTGAGGCTCCTTGTGTGGGGAAGATTTCTAAGCAGGAGTATGCCCGAAATATTCGCCATGTGCGTTTGATTCTAGAAGGCAAGAAGGATGATTTGTATACGGATCTGCAACAGGAGATGGAGTTGTTAGCTCGGCAGAAAAACTTTGAAGCCGCGGCTAAGATCAGAGATCAGATCAGGGCGATAGGGGCGTTGTATTCAGGAACCAAGGATGTTAACTATTTTAAGGAAGCTGAACAACTCGAGCGGGCCTTTGGTTTGGAGCGTGCGCTTGAGCGGATTGAATGCTTTGATATCTCTAATATTATGGGCCAGCAGTCCGTGGGGTCGATGGTGTCCTTTGCGAATGGTAAACCGGATAAGAGCAACTACCGTCGATTCAGAATTAAGACGGTCGAGGGTATTGATGATTTTCAAAGTATCGCGGAAATTGTTCGTCGCAGGTACAGCCGTTTAAAGAAGGAAGGCCTGGCCTATCCGGATTTGATTATGATTGATGGAGGTAAGGGACAGCTGGCCGCGGCGATCGCTGTTCTTAAGGAATTAGGTGTTGAGATTCCTATCATCTCATTAGCCAAGCGCGAGGAGGAAGTTTTCTTGCCAGCTAAACGTAATCCGATTCTCTTGTCCAAGGAGTCCTTAGGATTAAAACTGTTACAAAGAGTCAGAGACGAGGCCCATCGGTTTGCGATTACGTATCATAGAAAGTTAAGAGATAAGCATGTTTTTGGACAGTAGCCGTTGATTACCGTCAATAAAAGACACAGAGGGTATAAATACGTATTGCACTCATGGAAGTTGTTTGTTATACTCCGAAATTCTTGTTCATTCATAAATAAAAAATTTCTTTATATAAAAGATTAAAAATTTTATGGAGGTAGTAAATGGAACCTATGGAGCATTCGCACCACCACGTCACAGCCTCTAAAGATCGCCTTCCCATTGTTCAGAAAATTGTTTACAGTATCGGAGCACTCGTTAATCAGATGCAGGCTGCTGCTATTACAGCCATGGTCCTTGTTTTGAATCTTGGGCTAGGAATGGATCCTTCGAAGGTAGGTATTATTGGAGCAGTTCCTCGTCTGATCGATGCTTTCTCAGATCCTATCATTGGCTATTCTTCAGATAATACTCGTACCAAGTATGGACGACGTAAACCATATATGTTCTGGGGAGCCGTAATTTCTGGGCTCTTATTTATAATGTTATTCCAGCTTTATAAAGAAAACGGAGAAAACTTTAATTTTTGGTATTTCCTCATCATTCAGTGTCTTTTTGTCGTGACCTTTGCTTTTTTTGCTATTCCTTTCATTGCCTTGGGTTTTGAAATGACCCCAGATTATCATGAACGCACACGTTTGCAGGGGGCTGCTAACACTCTTGGTCAAATTGCCTGGATGATCTCTCCCTGGTTGTTTACCTTCATGTACTCCAATAAGGATCTGGTGCATGGTGTACGTATTTTGGCCATTATCTTTGGGGCATTTATCATCGTAGGAGGCCTTTTACCAGTTTTTATTAATAAAGAACATTTTACCAATTTGCCCAAGCCCCAAAAGAAAAAGCCCTTAGCAGTCATGAAGGATTTCTTAAGCGGCTGTAAGATTGCTTTTAAGAATCGTCCTTTCATTCAACTGTGTGTGATCACCTTTCTTATTTTCAATGGGTTCATGTTGGCTTCTTCTTTTACAGCCTATGTCATTTTCTTTTATGTTTTTGGCGGCGATTATGGTCAAGGGGGGCAACTGTTAGGCTGGAATGGAACTTTTGCTGCAGTATCCAGTTTCTTAGTTATTTTTCCTTTAATTACCTGGTTAGCCACCAAATTAGGCAAACGTAAGGCCTTGATGATTACGATCCCCTTATCGATGCTGGGGTATGCTTTAAAATGGTGGGGTTATAGTCCACAACACCCTTATTTGCTTCTGATAGCGGCACCTTTTATTGCATTTAGTTTGGGATCAATCTTTACTATTGTTACATCTATGTTGGCTGATGTTTGTGATCTAGATGAACTTGAAAATGGAAGCCGTCGGGAAGGTATCTTTGGAGCTATTTATTGGTGGATGATTAAGCTAGGTCAGGCCGCTGCTTCTTTGCTTTCTGGCTTTTTATTGAATTGGACTGGTTTTAAAGAATCGCTGCATGGCAATCAAACAACCCAGACTCTTTTATCTATGAGATTGTTTGATATTGGTATTCCGATTGTAGCTTCTTTGATTGCCCTTTATTTTATTTGGAACTTTGATATATCAGAAGCAAAGGCATATGATATTCGCAGGCAGTTGGAAGAAAGACGAGGGAAAGCGTAATCTTTTTATTTGACCAACCTATTGCTCTGTGTTAAGTTTTTATCTTCATATATTTACGGATTCTTTACAAGAAATGAATAATTTCTTAATCTGTGGAGAGTAGATGCGCAAACTGATTACGTTGTGTTCGTGTTTGATGTTGATAGCGCTTGCGGGATGTTCCCAAACTCCTAAGGCTAGCAATAAAATCATCCTCTGGCATTGGATGACGGACCGTAATGACACTTTGCAAAAACTCGCCCAACAGTATCAACAAGAAACAGGTATTGAAGTTTCCATTCAGTTGTACGCTCCCTCCGAATCCTATTCCCAGAAAGTGATAGCCGCGGCTCAGGCGAATGTTCTTCCAGATATCTACGGCATTCTTGATAAAAAATCTATTGTGGCAGATTTCATCAAGGCAGGACTTGTTGCTGATTTGACCAATGCTATGGATGCTGATGGCAGTCGCTGGAAAAATAGCCTTTTCGATAAAGCATTGGCAGACAGACGTTTTGATGCCGGCAATATTTATGGGGTGACACCTGGAATTTTTGGGGTACCCATTGATGTCAGCAACGAACAAATGCTTTATAATAAGAAACTTTTGAGTAAGGCGGGTATTTCCACTCCTCCTAAGACTTTTGATGAATTTATTAAGGATTCTCAGGCTCTTTCGCGTGTGGGAGTAATCCCTTTTGTCTCCGGCTGGGGAGAGCTATGGTTGTTGGATTGCTTTGCTTCTAATTATGCTTTTAATATTATGGGAGAAGAGAAGATTTTTGCGACCTATCGTGGGCAGATTAAGTATACGGATCCTGATTGGATTAAGGTTTTTAATGTTTTTGTCGCATTGCGTGATAAGGGAGTCCTGATGGATGGGATTGTGACCAAGGGGAATAAATATGCCGAGCAGGATTTTGCTTTAGAGCGCGCTGCTTTTACTTTTAATGGTTCATGGTGCGTGAATGTCTATCATAACATGAATCCTAATTTAGATTATGGGGTCATTCCGCCGCCGCCCATTAGCAGTATGCATACGTTGAAAATTTGGGGAAGCGCAGGTTCTTCCTTTGTGGTTAACGCCGGATCACCGAATAAAGATAAAGCTATCGCCTTTTTGAAATGGTTGACCGCTAAAGAACAGCAGGTGATCTTGGCACAGGAAACAAGTAATCTGCCTTCTAATAAGGAAGCCCTCTCGGTGATCTCTTCGATCTTGGGAGAATTTGCCAAGGGAATGGATCAATCGACGCATCCTAACATATGGCCGTTGAATGAAGACCCCTTAGTCAGTGAAGCCTTTGATAGGGGGCTTCAGGCGATCATCATCGGTGAAAGGACTCCCCAGCAGGTGGCTTTAGACGTTCAAACAGTTAAAGACCGTCAGATGGCCAAAGGACATTAATTAGGATGAATTCAAAAGCCAAATCTGCAGCAATATTTAAAGAAAACCTACAAAACTTTTTTTTTGTGCTTCCTGCCTTAACTATTTTTTGCATCTTTTATATTTATCCTTTTTTGAATATGATCTTTTTGTCCTTCCATGAGTGGAGGGGCATAGGTCCAATGCACTTTACTGGTTTGCAAAATTATAAAGAATTAATGGGGGATCATCTTTGGTGGAATTCTATTTGGCACGCGGGTTATATCACCCTGATTGCTTTGACATTTCAAAATGCCTTGGCATTTGCCTTAGCTTTGGCGTGTGATCGAGACATTCGCATGAAACAGTTTTATCGTGTGGTTTTTTTTCTTCCGCCGGTGCTTTCTGAAGTTGTAGTTGGTCTTATTTGGAACTGGATTTTGAATCCTCAAATGCAAAATGGTCAGTATATTGGGCTTTTAAATCACCTTCTGTATACTTCTGGACTTCCCCAGTTGGTCCATAATTGGCTAGGAGATCCTAAAACAGCACTGACGACCATTGCTATTGTCAATAGCTGGAAAGGTTTTGGATGGGGGTTTTTGATCATGTTGGCAGGGCTTCAAACGATTGATAAACAATTATATGAGGCAGCCAGGATTGACGGGGCTAGTGGCTGGAAAACTTTCACTAATGTGACTATTCCTATGATACTTCCTGTGCTTTTGGTTGTAGTGATATTGACAATTTTGGGATGCATGCAAGTTTTTGTTTTGATTCTCAGTATGGTCAACGAAGGGTTGGTCAATCATACGGATGTGCCGGTGACCCGTATTTTGTCAGCCATGACGGGTACCAATCGTTTTGGTTATGCCTGTGCCGAAGCGATGATTTTTGGTCTTATCCTCGTTTGTGTTTCATTTGTGATGAAAAGATTATCAGACAAGGCTAAGCAAGCATGAGAACAAACAGATATATTTTCTGGGGGATGACCAAGTCAACGTTGATTCATGTTTTTTTGATGAGCGTTACTTTAACCTGCTTGTTTCCCATATTTTGGATGTTTCGTTGTTCTTTTATGACCAATGAAACTGTTTTTGTGGACAAAGGGCTGATCCCTCAGCATTTGAATTTTGGGAATTTTGCTGTCGTTTGGACCAAAGGAAACTTCGAAGGTTATTTTTTAAACAGCGTTATTTATACGGTTTGTGTCGTGACGGGGATTGTCCTAATTTCTTCTCTTGCGGCTTTTTCGTTTTCACGTCTAAAATTTCCTGGTAAAGATATTATTTTTTATATGTTTGTAGCGGCGATGATGATTCCCTTGCCTGGTTCTTTTGTAGCCCTGTTTGTGATCATGAAAAATCTAGGGTTAGTTAACAGTCGTTTTGGCTATATTCTTTGCATGATCAACGTCGGACTTTCGATGAGTATTTTGTTGTTAAAAACCTTTTTTGATACTATGTCCCGTGATCTGGAAGATGCGGCGCGTCTCGATGGTTGCGGTAGACTTCGCATTTGGTGGTATGTGGCGCTCCCCTTAGCTAGACCAGCGATTGCTGTTATTGTTATTTTTAATTCTTTAAATGTATGGAATGAGTATATTTTGGCTTTTTTACTTTTAGGAGATTCTCAATTGATGCCCTTGCAAAGAGGGCTTATGGTTTTTCAGGGGGCTAATAGTACAGACTATCCGGTTTTGATGGCGGGTTTGACGATGGCGGCGATACCTATTATTTTAATCTATTTAGTTATGCAGAAACATATTATTAAATTATCAGGAGCGGTGGTGGGATAATGAATAAAATTATTAAGATAATTATTATTTTACTTTTAACATCTGGCCCAAGTTTTGCAGGTGATCCATCTTCTGATAACAGATGCCCTACCGCAGACATCGTTCGATTGGGATGGGAAGCTTCCAATCGAGGAGACCTGAAAGCTATTTCTGATTTGGTTAACGAAATACTAAAGAATTACGGAGATAAAGCTAAATCACAAGCATCTCAATTAAAGAATTTTCCTCCTCGTGAGAACATTAACGATTACAAGGTTATGTGTGATGTGGCCACTGCCTTATTTATCAAGGCTGAACTTTTAAAGCGTCAGGGAAACAAGGAAGAAGCAAAGGAAATTTTTACTAGAGCCATCAATGAATATCCTTGGGCCCAAGGGTGGGATCCCAGCCGGGGTTCTTATTGGTCAGTCAAAGAAAAGTCACAGGCGAGTATTGATGCAATGAATGGAATTTTTCCTGATGCAGCCCCTGTCAAACAAGTTCCGATTACCAAACCAACCTTAGCTTTTCCAGGGACAGTAAAGGTGGTTAATTATGTTAAATATGGTAATTTTCTTAACCCTGGAACGAATAAATATCATTATCAGGTGATTGAACGCAAGGAGTTGGCGGCAGCTGTTGGGGAAGGTATTTATCCTAATATAGCGGATATTTATAAAGATCCTAATTATAGGAAGGTTCTTAAGGAGGGTCGTTTAGAAGGCAGTCATTGGGATTTTACGAACTCACCAGATTTACAGGCCGCTTTTTATAAATGGGCTACGGCTCCGGAACCTTGGGGCGTTCGTCTTTTTTATATGGGGATTATATTTGAGAAGGCTCATATGTATTATGAAGCTGTTAAATGTTATCACGCTATTATTATTCATTTTCCTGAAACCTTAGCATGGACGTATTGGCATACCCCTTGGTATCCTTCGCAAGCGGCTATTGCCAAAATTCAGCACATCATCCGCATGCACCCAGAGCTTAGACTAGAGTTTAAGGGAGCAAAGATTCAGATTTTGAATTCTTTTGATAATGACCCTTCCAATGACGTAACTATTACAAAGCCAGGGACTGTGCGTTTGTTAAACGTTATTGCCAGAGCTCAAGTTGCATTGGGAATAGAAAGAGAAAAGATTGCCTTAGGGAAACCTGTGAAAACCCTAGGTAATGGAGCTGTCCATTTTGTGCAGTATGCCAATGGGCATTGGCAGTTGATTGTTAATAATAAGCCTTACCTTATTAAGGGAACAACATACTCCCCAACCAAGGTGGGTCAGAGTCCTGAAGATGGGACCTTAACGAATTGGATGGAAGTCAATCCAAATCCTGCTTATATAGCCTGGATGGATAAAAATGGTAATGGTATTCAAGATCCTGATGAGCCGAGTGAAGGAGATTTTTCTTTAATGAAGAAAATGGGACTTAATACTCTTCGTATTTATCATCAACCGATGAAGCCTAATAAGGTTTTCTTGGAGAAAATGTTTCAGCAATTTGGTTTTAGAGTGATTATGGGAGACTTCTTGGGTAAATACGCCTTGGGATCTGGAGCTAATTGGTCTGAAGGAACAGATTATGAAAACCCAGCGCATCGAAAGAATATGATGGACTCGGTTAAGCAGATGGTTATGGAATTTAAAGATGAACCATTTATTTTAATGTGGCTTTTAGGTAATGAAAATAATTATGGCGTGGCTTCTAATGCGGATAAGAAACCGGAAGCTTATTATAAATTTGTTAATGAGGTGGCCCGGATGATTAAGTCTATTGACCCTAATCATCCAGTGGCTATTTGTAACGGAGATATTCTGTTCTTAGATAAATTTGGGAAGGCCGCTCCTGATGTGGATGCCTATGGGGCAAATGTTTACCGAGGTGATTATGGATTTGGTTCGTATTGGCAACAGGTTTCAGAGGTTACAGGTAAACCAGCTTTTATTACGGAGTATGGGGCTCCTTCTTATAGTGGGCCTAATATGTCCAAGGAAGATGCATTAGAAGCGCAGGCTGCTTATCATAAGGGGAATTGGTTAGATATTCTTTATAATAGTGCAGGATATCCCGATGGTGAAGGAAATGCTATAGGTGGAGTGGCTTTTGAATGGCTTGATGAGTGGTGGAAGAACTATGAGCCTTATCGGCATGATACGAAGGCTGATGTGGTGGGACCTTTTCCTGGGGGGTATTATTTTGAAGAGTGGTTTGGTATATTAGGTCAAGGAGACGGCAAAAAAAGTCCGTACTTGCGCGAACCTAGAAAAGTGTATTATACTTATAGAGATCTTTGGAACTCAAAAGAATAACAGGGCTTTTATTCGAGGAAAAATAATTTGCCACCTTATGGGTGGCAAATTTGCATTTTGGTATAAAGATGTTGTATACTTAGTAAAAGCTTTGGTATTCCAAAGAAACAGTCCTCCTTCCCAATGGGGAAAGGGAAATTTTAAAAACACAATAGTTAATGGGAGGTTAGTATGAGAAAGTTGTTAGGATTTTGTTGCGTTATGTTAATGGCGTGCGTAAATCATGCTGAAGCCATGGCCCAGAAGCCTGAGGCTCAACAGGAAGTAGCTCAGAATCAAGGTTATATTAGTAAAACTGAAACAACAACTACGGTTCAAAAGACTGAAGAGGTTGCTCCTGCTGTCGCTGCCCCCGCTGTTGTTGCTCCAGTTGTCGCCGCTCCTGAAGCAGTAGTTGCTGCACCAGCTGCTCCAGCCATGGTACAACCTGTTAAAGCGATGGCTGTCAAACCCGCCGCTTATGACTTTGGCGATTATAAATCTTCAACCTTAGCCAGCAAGGCTTGGGCTGCGTTAGCTAAGAATGACATTGAAGCTGTATTAGCTTATACCAACAAATGTATTGATATGTATGGTGCTAAAGCTAAAGAAATGCAAGCTTCTCTTAAGGATTACGTGACGGGTAGCAATGATGATATTTTCAAGATGTGGGCTTTAAATGACGTAGCGACCAGCTATTTCATTCAAGGAGAGGCTTATCGTCAAGCAAATATGAAGGATGAAGCTAAGGAAGCTTTCAATAAGGTTATTAATGATGTTTCCTTTGGTCAGGTGTGGGATACCAAGGGTTGGTTCTGGAAGCCAGCAGATGCTGCTAAAGAAAAGATTACTATGATTGAGTCTGGTGTTAATCTGGACTTCGGTGATTATTCCTCTAGCACCTTGGTTTCTAAAGCTTGGGCTGCATTAGCGGCTAATGATTTAAATGCCGTTATTGCGTATGTCAATAAGACGACTAGTATGTATGGTGCTAAAGCTAAAGAAATGCAAGCGAGTCTTAAGGATTACGCTGCCGGAAGCAATGATGAAATTTTTAAGAATTGGGCTTTAAATGATGTCGGTACAGCTTTATTTATTTTAGGTGAAGCTTATCGTACAGCTGGTAATAAAGATGAAGCGATCAAGGCTTATAAGCAGGTTGTTGATGAATATACCTATGCTCAATGTTGGGATCAGGGTGGTTGGTTCTGGAAGCCATCTGAAGGTGCTCAAAAGAAAATAGGCGAGTTAGAAAATTCTTAAGTTTATTTTAATGTCTCATTGCCCTACTTTAGTTTCTTTAAAGTAGGGCAATGATTTTTTTAGGAATCTTATGAGATTTATTTGTTGTTTGCTTCTTGTCTTTTATAGTTTCCCTCTTTTTTCTCAAGCCCAAACAGTAGAAAACAAACCTTTCCCTAAATTCATCGTTTATCAAGATAAAAACTCGCGAAATCGTTATACCCCATCTGGTTACATGCCTACAGGAGAATGCCTGAAGTTAGAGGATGCTTGGCAGCAAAATTGTTATGAAGGTAAGACCTGTATTAAGGTGACCTATGATGTCAGTTGCTCTTCTAAAAGTCGACGATGGGCAGGTGTTTACTGGCTTAATCCTCCTGATAATTGGGGGGACAAAAAAGGTGGGTATAATTTAACCGGAGCCAAGAAGTTAGTTTTTTGGGCTAAGGGAGCAAAGGGTGGTGAAACCATTTCTGAGTTTAAAGTTGGTGGTGTAGGTAATAATCGTAATTATCCCGATTCAGATTTTGCTACGATCGGACCAGTTATTTTGACTAAAGAATGGAAAGAATATTCTATTGATTTACGTGATAAAGATTTAACATCAATTAGTGGTGGGTTTGCATGGGCTGCCAATGTTGATGACAATCCTGAATCCTGCATTTTCTTCCTCGATGATGTTCATTTTGAATAATATTTTATAAGAAAATATAAAAATTTTATAAAATTACTTGTATTGGGATAGAGGCTTTGTTATATTCCTATTAAATAAATTTATCCTCGGAGGATGTTATGTCCCAAGCAATTCAACGTGGTATCGTGGTTTTAGCAATCTTATTAGTGGCTGCCGTCGGAATTTCCGTTCTTACCTTGGTTCAGAAGAAAACTCTGCAGGAGCAAAATCAAAATTTACAAGAGCAGCTTGCGGATACAAAAAGTAAACAAGATAAGCTTCTCGCGGATTCTAAGAACCTTCAACAGCAAGTTCAAAAACTTCAACAAGATAATTCAGGTTTTAATCAACGTCTAAGCGCCAAAGAAAAAGAAAAAGAAGATGTTCAAAATGCGTATGATGATTTGAAACGTAAATCAGACGAGTTAACAACACAAGCTGATCAGGCTAATAAAGAACGCGACGATTGGAAAGAACGTCTATCAACCATCCGCAAAGAACGGGATCAGTTGATGGATAAGTTGCAACATCAACCTGAGAAAATTGTTTATAAAGAAAGACCAGCCCCAACACCCGCTCCTGCAGCTAGCGAAGATTCAGCTGCTGCAGAGGCCCCAGCCGTTCCTGCTGCTCCTGTTCCACAAGGAGATGAATATTGGGCAAATATTTTGAAACAAAAGACTCAAATCGAGCTTGATTTAAATAAGGCTAAAGCAGATTTAGATAAGAGCGCTTTACAAGTGGCTGATTTGAAGAAACAGAATTCCGAATTGGAATTGCAAGTCAAAGATTTAAGTAATGATAAGGCAGAAATTGAACGTCGTTTAACGAATGAGAAAAAACGTTTACAAGATAGCTTCACCAGAGAAAAACAAGAATTAGATCGTAAATTAAAGGATAGCGAAGATCTTTCTAATAATTTATCTTTGGAAGCGGCTCGTGCTCGAGGAGATCAGAAACAGGCTAATGAGTATTCTGATAAGATCAAAGAAGATAATGCTCAAATGCAATCTCAAATTAAACAACTGGCATCGTCCAAGGTTGCTCTTGAGAAAACCGTCGCTCGTTTGAATCAGGAAAAGAGTGATATGAGTAGAAGATTAGCGGATACGGAAGGTGTTATTCAAGATCGTATTAATGAAATATGGCAAATCAAGAAAACACTAGATCAGAAGATTACGCAAATTAATCAGGCAAAATCAGATAAAGAAGTTGAGTTACCCCCCATCATCGTTAATGGTTCAGGGACTGCTGATGCTTCTTCAGTTTCAAACACAACAACGACGTCAATGACTTCAGTGACTGTTAATAATTCTGGAAATCAAACTTCCGTGGCTCCTGTTGTTGTTGAGGGAGGGAATTATAAAATTATCAGCATCAATGCAAAGAATAATTTTGTCATTGTTAATTATGGACAATCTCAAGGAAGCACTGTTGGTCGCATTCTAAAAGCATATCGTGGTGATAAAGAAATTGCTACGTTGGAAGTTATTCAGGTCCGTCGTGACATTTCAGCTGCTGATATTAAAGAACAGAAGACCAATATACAAGTTGGCGATCAGGTTCGATGAAACCTCCCAAGAAAGTCAGCATTACAGATGTAGCTAAAAGAGCCAATGTCTCGATTACTACAGTTTCTCGCGTCATTAATAAAGTTCCCACCGTTGATAAAGATATCGTTGCTAAGGTCGAAGAGGCTGTTGCTGCTTTAAAATTTAGACCTAACCCTACCGCTCAGCGTTTAGCTCGAGGAGGAAAAGGGGCTGCTGTTGGTTTCGTGATTCCGGGGTTCCCCGGAGTTTTCCATTCTTTTTATGCTGTTGAATTGATGCGTGGTATTGGTCATGGTTGTGAAACCCTGCATTTAGATTTAGTTTTTCATATTACGGATGGAAAAAATCCTCTTCGTTCGACCTATGCGGGTGGTCTCATCTTTGCCGATATTATTGAAAATCGTTCTCAGGTGGAGGATGCCATCGAAGATGGTACGCCTAGCCTGGTGATTAATCATTTGGTTAAAGATTTAGAAGTAAGTTATATCGCGGTTGATAACGTCAAAGGTGGAGCTACAGCAGCGGAATATTTAATTAACCTAGGTCACAAACGTATTGCCACTGTTACGGGAAATATGCAGACTCAGGCAGGTATGGATCGTTATGAGGGTTTTCAAAAGACGCTCATGAAGAATGGGATTGATTTTGATCCTGAATATTTTTTCAAAGGGGATTATTCCAGACGATCCGCTCGTGATGCTGCGATGTATTTTTTTGCTTTAGATAATCCTCCGACGGCTATTTTTGCGGCCAGTGACGAGATGGCCTTGGAAATTATTTCTGTTGCCCATGAAAGTGGTATTAAGGTGCCTGAAGATATTTCGGTTATTGGTTTTGATGATAATCCGGCTGGACTTTTTGGTGCGGTGGCTTTAACAACCATTAAACAACCTTTGTTTGAAATGGGTGAAGAGGCTGTCAAAATCATTAATAGTATCATGCAAGGAAAGCAAACATCCCTGGTTCGTAAAGTGCTGGAACCTGATTTAATTATCCGCGAATCCTGTGCCCCTCCGTCTTCGTAATCCCTCGATTTCACTCGGGACTAAGTATTTGACAATTCAACAGTTTCCGTGTAAATTTTATCAACTATGAATACCTTTGATTGTATAGTTATTGGCGGTGGACACGCCGGAGTTGAAGCTGCCTTAGCCAGTGCCAGAATGGGCTGTCAAACCCTCATGGTGACCTTATCTTTTGATACCATAGGCCAGATGAGCTGTAATCCAGCCATTGGCGGGGTGGGTAAGGGGCAATTGGTTAAAGAGATTGATGCCTTAGGCGGGGAGATGGGCCTGGCGGCCGACCGCACGGGCATCCAATTTTTTCAGCTGAATACCTCCAAGGGGCAAGCGGTCCGTTCATCGCGTTGCCAGAGCGATCGTAAGCAATATAAGCTCTACATGCAGGCGGTCGTATCCTCCCAGGCTAATTTGAGCGTTAAAGAAGATAAGGTCAGAGAGATTCTGGTTGAAGGCGGATCTGTGGTGGGGATTAAGACGGCCGATGGCAGCATCCTTGCGACTAAGACGTTGGTGATTACCGCCGGAACCTTTCTCAATGGTCGTATGCATATGGGGACCCAGATTACTCCCGGGGGCCGTATCGGCGATCAGGCTTCGAATCGTTTAGCGGATTCTATTCGTGATTTAGGGTTTAAGGTCCGCATGTTTAAGACCGGAACTCCTCCTCGTCTGGATGGAAATACCATTGATTTCTCAAATTTAGATCGACAAGATTCCGATAATCCACCGGTGCCGTTTTCATTTCGTACACCGTTTATTCCTAAAGAACAAAAGCTGCTTCCTTGTCATATCACACGCACGACTCAAAAGACGCATGACATTATCCGCGCTAATTTTCATTTGTCGCCGATGTATTCAGGTCAGATTCAGGCGACGGGTGTGCGTTACTGTCCTTCCATTGAGGATAAATTAAAGAAGTTTGCCGATAAAGAAACCCATCATGTTTTTCTGGAGCCGGAAGGTTTAGATACGAGTGAATATTATCCCAACGGTATATCGACGGGGCTTCCTGCGGATGTGCAACAACAGATGGTGCATTCCATTCCGGGTTTAGAGAAGGCTGTCATTGTTCGTCCTGGTTATTCGATTGAACATGGGGTGGTGGATGCGACGGACTTGAAACCTACGCTGGAAACAAAGAAGGTGATTGGGCTTTATACCGCCGGACAGATCAATGGAACCACCGGCTATGAAGAAGCAGGAGCGCAAGGATTGGTCGCTGGTATCAACGCTGCCTTATTTGCTCAGGGCAAGGAACCTTTTATTTTAGGACGCCAGTCGTATATCGGTGTTTTGATTGATGATTTAGTGACGAAGGGCACAGAAGAGCCCTATCGGATGTTCACCTCCCGCGTCGAGTATCGTCTGATCGTCCGTGAAGATAATGCGGATTTCAGGCTTTCAGGGTTAGGTCATGCTTTAGGCATTTTACCCGAGAAGGATTACATCCAAGTTCAGAAGAAATACGAGAGGATTGCTAAAGAAATTGAGCATCTGCGTGAGGTTAAGGTCAATCCTGGAACAGAGTTGGATAAGATTTTAGAGGACAATCAGACGGCTCCCTTGCGTCAGCAGACAAGTTTGTATGATTTATTAAAGAGACCGCAAGTGACCTATGATATGATATCTTCCTTTGATGGGACGCTCAAGGATCAGGGGCCCACGGTGATTGCTCAGGTGGAATATGAAATCAAGTATGAAGGATTTATTAGTCGTCAGAAAAAGAATGTGGAGAAGTTTAAACATATTGAATATATCATGATCCCGGCGAATATGAACTATGAAGAGGTTCCCGGGCTTTCTAAAGAAATCCGTGAGAAGCTTAAACGATTTGCACCGACGACGTTAGGGCAGGCGAATCGCATTTCCGGAGTGACACCTGTTGCGATCAGCTTAATGATGGTCTATTTGAAGAAATTAAAGGAACGTAAAACATAACAGGAGACGGTATGAAAATAGCAAATGACATTACAGAGTTAATCGGGAACACCCCTTTGGTCAGAATTAACAAGGTCACCAAGGATTGCCAGGCGACCGTTTTAGGAAAATTGGAATATTTTAATCCTTTAGGTTCTGTTAAAGACCGCATCGGTTTTAACATGATTAAGTCTGCCGAGAAGGCTGGTAAAATCAAGAAAGATACGATTATCGTCGAGCCAACCTCAGGAAATACAGGGATTGCCTTAGCCTTTGTCTGTGCCGTCAAAGGGTATAAGCTGTTGTTAACCATGCCTGAGACAATGTCATTAGAGCGTCGGGCCTTATTAAAGGCCTTGGGTGCAGAATTAATTTTAACTCCTGGTACCGAAGGAATGAAGGGCGCTATCAAGAAGGCTAAGGAGTTAGCGGACAGTGATACGAAATATTTCATGCCTCAGCAATTTGACAATGCGGCTAATCCTGAGATTCATCGTCTGACCACGGCGGAAGAAATCTGGCGTGATACCGACGGTAAGGTGGATATTTTGATTTCAGGTATCGGAACCGGCGGAACCTTAACAGGGGTTGCTCAAGTGATCAAGCAGCGCAATCCTAATTTTAAAGCCATTGCCATTGAACCTAAGAATTCTCCCGTCCTGTCCGGCGGACAACCTGGTCCTCATAAGATTCAGGGCATTGGAGCGGGTTTTGTTCCAAGTATCCTGGATACCAAGTTGATTGATGAGGTCATTCAGGTGGACAATGAGGAAGCCATGGTGATGGCCAGACGTTTGATCAAGGAAGAAGGAATCCTTTGCGGTATTTCTTCCGGAGCAGCTATTCATGCCGCTGTTTTGGTTGCCAAGCGTCCTGAAAATAAGGGCAAGATGATTGTGGCCATTATCCCGTCCACCGGCGAACGTTATTTGTCGACGGACCTGTTTGCAGAATATCGAAGTTAGTTTTTGGTCCACTATTAGTAGCAAAAGGAGAGCATTCATGCCGGTTATATCCAGATTCTATGGCATCGTAATTTTGATGTTCTAGACCATCACCCTGCTCATTTTCATGCGAAATATGAGGGGCAATTGACTGTTTATAGCATCAAGGGTTGTCGTTTGCTTGCAGGGAAATTGCCTCCGAGAGCCACCAGACTTATAAAGGAATGGGCTAAGATTCATGAGAAAGAGTTGGTAGATGATTGGAATATCGCCCAAAAAGAAGGCAAATTAAAAACAATTGAGCCATTATTATGAAAACCATTGTTGCCAGAGAAGTCATAGAAGCCAGGATTGTCAAAGATTATATCGTTGAAGTAGTTTTTGATGATTTAAAGAAGGGGACTGTTGATCTTCGTAAATATTTAGGCAAGGGGATTTTTAAAGCACTGCTTGATCAAAAGAAATTCTGCCAAATGAAGGTCGACGCTGAATTGGGAACTATTTGTTGGCCTAATGGTGCTGATATCGCCCCAGATACTCTTTATTCAGAAGCATGTTCTTGAAGATTTAATTAAACTCAAATTAGTTTCTAGGCCCCGTGTTCGTAAGGATGCGGGGTTTCTATTGAATGGTTCAAACAGGGACTTGTAACACGCATAAAGGAAGTTGAGGATTTATGAATTCATTTTATTACGGACTGATGTTGGTTTTTATGGTGGCAGGGTGCGGGGCGCCTTCGGATAAGGGGGCTGCGGCGGCTAAGGCGATGGCAGGGTTTGCTACTCCGGTCGTCGCTGTTAAGGTGACGCCTCAGGTTGTTTTGGATAAGGTCACCATGGTGGGATCGCTGGCCGCCAATGAGTCGATTGAAGTTCGAAGTCAGATTGAAAGCAAGATTACCGAGATTCATTTTGATGAAGGGCAGAAGGTGGCCAAGGGAGATGTGCTTTTAGTCCTGGATCGAGAAAAGCTTCAGGCTAATCTGGCCATGGTCCAATCCAGCCTTGATATTGCCCAGTCCACCTTTACGCGCATGAAAGCCTTAGTCGGACAAGGGGCTGTCTCAAAACAAGAGTTTGACCAGGCCCAGGCAGAATTAGCTTCTAAGAAGGCCCAGGTGGATTTAATCACCGCTCAACTGGGAGACACTGTGATCAAGGCGCCTTTTGAAGGGTATGTGGGGGAGCGTCAGGTGAGTTTGGGACAGGTCATCAATAAGGAGAAGTTGTTGACGGTGTTGATCGACGAGAATCCGATGAAGGTGGATTTTCATGTGCCGGAACGCTATATGGCCCGAGTTACGGAAGGCCAGGAGGTTTTGTTAACTGTCGCGGCCTATCCTAAGGAAGAGTTTAAGGGACAGGTGTATTTTCTTGATCCTCAGGTGGATGAACTGACACGGACCTTCTTGGTGAAAGCCAAGATCGATAATCCTGAAAGTAAACTCCGTCGAGGAATGTTTGCCAAGATTGATTTGATTGTTGATCAAAAGCCGCAGGCGCTGATGGTTCCCGAGGCGGCCTTGATTCCTAAGGCGGAAGAAGTGTATGTCTTTACGGTGGATCAGGATAATAAGGCACAGATGACGCTCGTGAAAACAGGGATTCGACAATCAGGAAACGTCGAGATTCTCTCAGGGTTAAAGGCCGGAGACATTATTATTATCGAGGGGTATCAGAAAATCGGACCTGGTTCTGCTGTCGCTGTAAGTTATTAAGTAGGGATTCCCCTCCCTTGATGGGAGGGGCTAGGGAAGGGTGAAAGTAGAAGTCTGATGAAGAGTCAGATGAGTTGCCCCCCTCCCTAACCCTCCCCACCATTATGTTGGGGGAGGGAATAATAAAAATATGAAAGCCGATAAAGTCTCATGAAGATTTCAGAATTTTCTATCAAACGTCCAATCTTTGCCAGCATGCTTTCTGTGGCGTTGGTGATTTTTGGGGTGATTGGGTTAAGTCGCCTGCCTGTGCGGGAGCTTCCTGACATTGATCCTCCGATTGTCAACGTGCAAACCGTCTATAAAGGCGCTTCGGCTGCTGTTATGGAGACGCAGGTCACCGAGCTGGTGGAAGCGGAGCTCATGAGCATCGACGGTATTCGCACCATTACCAGTGAATCCAGGGAACAGGTTAGTTCCATTACGGTGGAATTTACGTTAACCCGTCCGATTGATGTGGTGGCTCAGGATGTCCGTGATCGTGTGTCTCGGGTGCGGGGCAAGTTGCCTAAGGATATTGATGAGCCGATTGTGGCTAAGCAGGAAGCGGATGCGTCGCCCGTTCTTTGGATTGCTCTGTATTCGGATCGTTACTCGACGCTGCAGCTGACCAAGATGGCGGAAGATTTATTCAAAGATCGTCTGCAGACGGTCAATGGGGTTAGCTCCATTATTTTTGGAGGGCAAAAGCGTTTTGCTATTCGTCTGCGTTTAGATGCCCAGAAGATGGCGAGTCGTGGCATCAGCGTCTTGGATGTGGATGCGGCGCTTAAGCGGGAGAATATTGAACTGCCCAGTGGTTTAGCAGAAAGTCAGACGCGTTCCTTGTCGATTGAGACCAAGGGACAGATGAAGACGCCGGATGAATATAATAATCTGGTCATCAAGCGCGTCGGAGATACCGTGATTCGTTTCTCGGATATCGGACAAGCTGTGATTGGCGTCGAGGATGAACGCTCCATTGCCCGTTTTAATTCCAAACCTGCTCTTGGGATTGGTGTGATCAAGCAATCCAAGGCTAATACGATTGAAGTCGTCAAGCAGATCAAAAAGGAAGTCGATCGTATTCGTCCGTCCTTGCCCTTGGGGGTGACCGCTTCTTTTCCGTATGACGAATCTATCTATGTCGAGAAGGCTATATCTGAAGTGTGGACAACCTTAGGGATTGCTTTTATCCTCGTCGTGTTAACCATCTTCATGTTTCTGCGTAATCTGCGTTCCACCTTTATTCCGGCTATTGTCATTCCCGTCGCTATTATTGCTACGTTTGGTGTTCTTTATGGGATGGGATTTTCTATTAACATTGTCACCATGCTGGGGCTGATTCTGGCGATTGGTCTTGTCGTCGATGATGCCATCATTGTTCTGGAGAATATTTACCGTCATATTGAAGCGGGGATGAAACCTTTAGAGGCTGCGATTCAGGGGATGAGGGAAATCGGTTTTGTGGTGATTGCAACCACGATCACGTTAGTTTGTGTCTTTATGCCCATGGCATTTCAAACCAGTGTGACAGGTCGCTTCTTTATTGAGTTTGCCGTGGCGATTTCCTTCTCGGTGTTGATTTCTGCCTTCGTGGCCCTGACCTTAACACCGACCTTGGCCGCCCGGATTTTAAAACCTATTCACGACGACCATGAGCACAAAGGAATTCTGGCGGCCTTCGAGCGTTTCTTTGCCAATCTGGATAAGCGTTACGCCAAGGCATTGTCCTGGAGTCTTCGTCATCCGATGATTGTCTCCCTGGTTGCCACTGCTGCTATTTTGTCGACGGTCTTTATTTATTTTCGTTTGGATCATGAATTTGTTCCTATCGAGGATAAAGGGCGCTTTCTAATCTTTGCGCTGGCTCCGGAAGGTTCAACCAGCGAATACACGGATCGTATGGTCAGGAAAATGGAAGGAATTATTGCCCAGATGCCTGAAACACAGGAATACTTCTCGGCGGTAGCGTTGGCCCGTGGTTCTCCGGGAAATCCGGCGCAGGGGTTGGCTTTCATCCGTCTGAAGGAAGATCGTAAGCGTAATCTGAGAGATATCGTCGGTGGTCCTAAGGGGTTAGGTGGACAACTTTTTACCCAGGTGCAAGGCGCTTTTGCCATTCCTATTATGCCCAAATCCTTCGGGGGTGGTTTCACCCAGCCCTTTGAGTTGGTGATTCAAAGTCAGGACCTGGTTAAGCTGAATAATTATGCTGCCAGCCTCGTCAATAAATTGCGTAAGGCAGGATTTTTGATTAATGTGCGTTCCAACTTTGAACTCAATAAACCCGAGCTGCGTCTGTCCATTGACCGTGATCGCGCGGCCCAATTGGGGGTTAGCGTCGAGGATATCGCCAAGACTCTGCAGATTGCCTTTGGAGGTCTGGATATTAGCAAGGTGAATATCGACGGCAAGCAGTATGATGTCATTGCTCAATTGGTTCGGGAGCAAAGACTTGTTCCGACGGATTTGAATATTTTGTTTATCCGTAACAACAAAGGCGAGTTGGTTCAGTTAAGCAATCTGGTTAATTTTGAAACAGGAGCTGGTCCCTCAGCGATCAATCACTACAATCGTTTCCGCAGCGCTGTGATTGAAGGAACGCCGACGGGGGTTCCTTTAGGAACAGCGATGAGCAAGGTGGAAGAGATTTTAAAGAAGGACTTACCATCGGACTTTCGTTATGAATGGAAAGGCGAGGCCAAGGAGTTGGTGGAATCGTCTCAGGGGATTTATTTTGTCATGATCCTGGCCCTCATTGTCATCTATATCGTTTTAGCCATGCAGTTTGAATCCCTGATTCATCCGATTACAGTCATGTTTACCCTGCCTTTAGCCGCCTTCGGGGCCTTCGGGGCTCTGTTGATCTTTGCTCTTTTTAAGGTTCCGTCGATGGGAGTGAATCTTTATAGTCAGATCGGGATGATCTTGCTCTTTGGACTTGTTACTAAGAACGCTATTATGCTGGTGGACTTTGCTAATCAGGAAATCGCCAAGGGCAAAACAGCGACGGATGCCATGATTGCCGCCGGTGCGATTCGTCTGCGTCCTATTCTGATGACCGCCTGCGCAACAGTAGCAGGTATTCTGCCGATTGCCATTGGTTTTGGAGCCGGTGGAGAAGCGCGTCGTCCCATGGGGGTAGCGACCGTGGGGGGTATGATCACATCCACATTTTTAACCTTATTTGTCATACCTGTTGTCTATGTCTGGTTTAGTAAGGTATTTCAGAACAAGAAGAAGATTGCTCCTGCGGTGATGATTTTGCTTTTAAGCGGAGTGTTTCTTAACGGCTGTGCTTCCAGTCGGGAGTATGTTCCGCCAGAGGTAGCTACTCCTAAGCAATGGAAACAGACAACAGCAGCTGCTGTTTCTGTGTTACCTGAGCAATGGTGGACTGTTTTTAATGACAGTACCCTGAACGATCTGGAGGACAAGTCTCTGGCTAATAATCAGGATCTCAAAGCGGCAGTGGCCAATGTGGATAAGGCGCGCGCGATCGCCAGGGTCTCGGAAGCTGATCTTTTCCCTATAATAGGAGCAACGCCTTCTGCTGTACGCAGCCGTACCAGCAAGAATTCATCGGTTCTCTTTAATAAGAGCCGTACGAGTAATGAGTTTACCATTCCCTTAGACTTTAGTTACGAGATCGATTTATGGGGGAAGGTACGTAAGTCCTTCGAATCAGGGCGTTTTGAAGCCTACGCTCAAAAATATGCCTATGAGACCGTGCTGTTAACCTTAACAAGTGACGTGGCCAATCAATATTTTCTGCTGCGACAGCTGGATGCTCAGGTTTATGCCTTAAGTGAAACGGTGAAGCTAAGAACAGAGGTAGTGAAGATTCTTTCCGATCGTGTGAGTGCTGGATTATCCAGTGAGTTGGATCTCTCCCAGGCTAAAACAGAAATGGCCCGTGTGGAGGCTCAGATCATTGAAGCCAAGCGCCTGCGAGAACGCGGTGAGAATGCCTTATCGCTGTTGTGTGGTCAATCGGCCCAGGAGTTTCATCTTCTTTCAGTGGAGGATTATCATCTTAAGGCTCCCTCTGTTCCGGTAGGGTTGCCGTCCGATCTTCTGCGTCATCGTCCGGATGTGATGCAGGCTCAGGAGTTAATGGCCTCCGCGAACGCCAAGGTGGGTGTGGCTAAAGCCGACTTTTTCCCGTCGATCACTCTGAATGCAGCAGCAGGTCTTCAAACCATGGATGCGGCCAAGTTATTCCAGGCGGCTAGCGGCATGTGGTCCGTGGGGCCAAGCATTACCATTCCACTGTTTAACGCCGGAGGCAATCAGGCCAAGTTGAAAGCGGCCAGAGCGGAGTATGAAAAGACCTTAGCCCAGTATCATCAGGTGATTCTAAAGTCTTTTACGGAAGTCGAAGATGCCCTGGTGGATGTCAATATGCAGGAGCAAGAGTCCAAGGCGCAGGAACGGCTGTTTAATTCCGCCAATGCCACCAAGAATATGTCCTATGAACGCTATCGCCAGGGTTTGGTGAGTTTTATAGATGTCGTGGATGCCGAACGTTCTCGTCTGGAAGCTCAATTAAGCCTGATCCAATCTCAAACACAGCGATTAATTGCATGCGTGAATCTGATTAAGTCCTTAGGCGGTGCAAATCCGGAAGTTTCTTCAAATTGATGTAACACTATAAGTTTTAATACTTTTTGCTTGTAAAAAAATAATTTTATTTTACAATTACTCCCATGCCCCAGAAAATAATTATTATTTTTCTTTTGTTT
>JADFYF010000139.1 GCA_015233165.1 Candidatus Omnitrophota bacterium | reverse complement strand
GAATTACAAGAATGATTATCAACCGCTCATTGAAAAGAGCGGCGGGAAAACAACCTATACGTTTAGTTTTGAGAATACAAATGCTATTCCTGAGGATGAAGACTTGATGCCGCCGTTACAGGATGTGCTGGGGGCGATCTATATGTCTTCGATTAAAGATTGGAAGGATATCGCGGATTGGTACAGAGAACTGGATAACAAAAGTATCGTCGATGCTTCTGAAATTACACTTAAAGCTATTGCTTTAGTTAAGGGGAAGGATTCTCAAAAAGATAAAGCTCGGGCCATCTTAGAATATTTGCAGGATGAGTTTCGCTATGTGCCTTTAAATTTTGGTGACAATACGATTGCTCCTCACGGGACCAATGAAATTCTCAAGAGTAAATATGGGGATTCCAAGGACATCAGCCTTCTGGCTAAGCAGATGCTTCGAATCGTCGGTATTGATTCTAATATTTGTCTTTTTAGCGGAGAGTTCGCCGGGAATCCTCAGGTGGGATTGCCCAGCCCTTCGGTATTCTCCTCGGTGATTCTACAGGTAACCGTCGACGGTCAGAGTTATTATGTGGATCCTCAGTTAAAGGGATTTGATTTCGGTCATTATCCTTCCAGTTATGACAATGCCTACGTCATGGTGATTGATGATAATTCTTATAAATTTGATCATCTGCCAGTCAGCGACAAGGAAGAACATGCTCTGGTCAGTCAGGCCGATGTGATGTTAAGCGCAGACGGAGCAGCAGAGTACAAGGTGCATGTGAAGCTTCCTTTAGAGACGAGTCAGAACTTCAGAACGTCCTGGAAGGTTTCTAACGAGGAGGATAAGAATAAATTTTTTGCTAACCTGGAACAGAGTTTTTCTAAGGGGGGCAAGATGGTGACTCGCGAAGTCATCGGGGTGGATGATCGCTATGCTCCGATCGAGTTTGATTTAAAGTATCAGGCCCCTAAAGCCTATCCTATCGTCAATGATATGATTCTAATTAAGGAAGAAGATCAGTCCGATATGCCTGAATTCGTCGGGGCTACTCGCAAGAATCCTATTTTTGTTCCTAATAATTCCTTAATCAGAAATACGAATACGTATTATCTCCCTGAGGGGTACAAAATTAATTCTGCGCCAGCCAGTTATTCCTTGTCGATTGATTCTCTGGATGTGGCCGTCAATTATTCGCAAAAGGACAATACGATCAAGGTTGATAGCTCGTACATAACGAAGAGATGCTCGATCCCTATTGAACGTTACAATCAGGTCAAAGATTTTCGTAAAGAATTATCCAAGAAGAATGACCAGTATATTGTTCTTAAGACGGCCAGTGATCTGAGTAATGATGCTAAGAAATTTATGAATAATTAGAAGTTTTATCACCAGGGACGTAGATTTAAAGAACGTATTTCTTTAGCATTTATGAAAAACAAATATATCCTTTGTTGTCTTATTGTCCTCGCTTTCAGCGCTGTTGTTCTGGCCTATTCCAATCATTTTCATAGTAGTTTTCATTTTGACGACAGTCATACGATCGAGAATAATCTTTCCATTCGAAGTCTTAAAAATATTCCCTTATTCTTTCAGAGCGGTTCATGGTTTAGTTCGTTACCGACCCATCAGTCCTATCGACCTATTTTGACAGCACTTAATGCGATAGAATATTCGTTAGGTAAGGGGGATCCTTTTTATTTTCACGTCTTTTCTTTTATTTTCTATCTACTGCTCTGTGTTTTTTATTTCTTCATGCTTCGTATTATTTTTAATCGCTGCCGCCCATCCAGCGATAATAGTTTTGTTGCTTTTAAATAGCTGCATTTTATTCGGTGCACACCGTTAATGCGGAAACGGTCAACTATATATCGGCCCGATCGGATTTGTTATCGACGCTCTTTGTTGTTCTTGCCTTGTGTACCTACATGTATGGACCAAGTCTGCGACGATTCTCAATTTATCTTATTCCTTTGTTCTTAGCTTTCTTGGTGAAATTGACGGTCGTTGTTTTTCCATTACTTTTGTTTTTTTATATTGTATTGATTGAGCAAGGCTTATCATTGCCGCAAATGTTTGCTCGAAAGAATCTTTCTGTTCTGGGGAGAGCCACTCTTGAAACGGTGCCCTCATGGATGGTATCTGGATTGATGTTAGCGTTATCCGCTCACATGACACCCAAGACTTTTCTGCCTAGTTACATCAAGCCATGGAATTATATATTGACGCAACCGATGGCTCTTTTTCATTATTTTAGTAGTTTCTTTTTTCCTTCTCGTCTTTGTGCCGACATTGAATTTCAGCCTATGTCGGGTATTTTGGATAAGAGGGTGATCATTGGGTGTGTTTTTATATTGGCGACGATTATTTTGATGGTCAGGTTTTCTCGAGTGGTCAAACAACGACCCATGGCCTTGGGGATCCTATGGTTCTTTATTGCATCCATTCCCACCTCTTGCGGGGTCGTTCCGTTAGCGGAATCAATGAATGATCATCGGATGTTCTTTCCTTTTCTCGGACTGATGATGGCGGTTGGTTGGGGAGTGAAGTTAGGGCTAGATCACTATCAGGATAAAATACGTCGGCATCCTTTTTTAAAAGGCATCCTTGTCGTGGCCTTGCTGTTGGTCTATGTCGGTCATATGTATGGAACCTATCAGAGAAACAAGGTTTGGAAGAATGAAGAAAGTCTTTGGTATGACGTGACGATTAAGAGCCCGCAGAATGGTCGGGGTCTGATGAATTATGGACTAACGCAGATGGCGAAGGGGAATTACAAAAGGGCTCTGAACTACTTTGAACGATCCTTAGTGTATAATCCCAGATACTCCACCTTGTACATTAATCTGGCAATTGTTAAAGATGCGTTTGGGGATACTAATTCTGCCGAACAATTTTTCCTCGTCGCTATGTTTCTGGAAAAGACTAATCCTAATAGTTATTACTATTATGCCCGTTACCTTAGTCACCATAATAGGTTTGATGAAGCCTTGCCACTCCTAAGGACGTGTTTGGATCTTAGTCCTGGCTACGCGGATTGTTCGGATCTACTTTTGAAGGTTCAGGAGCAAAGGCCGCCGTTATCAACATTCTTTCTGAGAGAGGCAACAATTTAATAAGCCCGTCTTGACGCTTGGGAGCGCTTTGCCTATAATAGCCACCTCGTTATACTTTTATATCTAGAAGGAGTTTTTTATGTCGAAGTTTGATCAAAAATCTGTCCGTAAAGTTCTCACTGTAGGTTCTTCTAAATACACCATTTATTCCTTACCTAAATATGCCAAATCAGCTGGATTAGACCTAGCCAAGTTGCCATTTTCTATTCGCATTCTTCTCGAAAGTGCGCTTCGTTCGTTTGATGATTATCAAGTCACTCAGAAAGATATTGAGACGATTGCGGGCTGGAAACCTAATAGTCCCAAGGATGAAATTGCGTTTAAGCCTGGCCGGGTTGTTTTGCAGGATTTTACCGGAGTTCCTTGTGTCGTCGATTTAGCTGCGATGCGCGATGCGATGAAGAAATTAGGCGGGGATATTACCAAGATCAACCCCCAGGTGCAGTGCGATTTGGTGATTGATC
>JADFYF010000138.1 GCA_015233165.1 Candidatus Omnitrophota bacterium | reverse complement strand
TGAGCTTCAATGTCAACCACCGGCGTCGAGTGCGCCGCTTCTTCCTTCATCCGCGCATCCATCGCATCCAATTCCCCCGACACAGCTACCGTCTTGTTGGAAACAATCTTGATGACGCCATCCTCATCGATCAAATGACGCGCCTTGATGACCCCCGTCTGATTAATGGCATTCTCATACACAGTTCCGGCGATCTGGGCATTCATGATGATGCGCATGGCATCGATCGTTCCTGAATTGGTGATCGCCGCCTGAACCTTCTCTCCGTCGATACCTGTTGCCTGTTCGATCGTCTCCGCATTCACCACCACCTCGATCAAACCCTTAGGATCAAAACTCATCGTCGCCTTGTTCCCGCTGACTAACTGAACACTTCCAAGCGTGGCCATGATGGCGCCTTTGTTATCGACAGCGGAGGCAATCAACGCCAGATTATTCGCCTGAATGGTTCCACTGTTGCGGATCTCGCTGTACGGACTGCCATCTTCGTGCTCAAAAATATAATTATGATTTAAGAAATCCTCCGTCTTCATATTCAGTGTGGAAGCAATCAAGTTATTCACCTGCACATTACTGCCCGCCCCGAAGTTGATGCCGTTGGGATTAATCAAGAACAACGTCCCATTGGCATACAAGGACCCGAAGATATTACTAACGCCACCTCCGGTAACACGACTGAGAAGAGAGTTGGTATTGGAAGACTGCAGGAAGTTGACCGTTTCATTGGCCGCGATATTAAACGAATTAAAATTAATGACCGTCTGGTCGTCACTGGAGATTTTTAGAACATTAGGATTAGAATTATCAAAGCTGGCATGACCAGATTCCACCTGCCAGCCGGAAGGCAGGGCATAGGCAGAAATCTGCATGGTTAAAAACGCAATGAGAACAATGAGCGTAGAGACGCCATTTATGGCGTCTCTTATAAAATTGTAACGATTAATTTGATGATGATTTATCATAATACGATTGTTTATCATTCTGATTGAGACGCCATGAATGGCGTCTCTACATATAAGGAAGACAAGATGCGTCTCCATTTTTAATCTTCTGCAATCTCCCAATAGCCGCCCTTATCTGCCCCTACTCGCTGAATAAACCCTTTATTTTGCATGGTTCTTAAATGATACTTAATGCCTTCCTCCGTCAAACCAATCGTTTCAGCTAATGCCTTGCGTGTGATACGAGGATTTTGTTTAATAATGTCAATAATCTTCTGGGTAGTTTCTGGGTAGTTTCTGGGTAGTTTCTGGGTAGTCTTAGAGCTTGAAACTTTGGAATCCAATCGAGATTCTTCAGGCCGATAAAAAACAACCATAAAACCTGTTTTTAATATTTTAAAATCAACCTTCACTCCCCTGGCGTTACACTCATTGTCTATTCTTTTAAGTCCTGATCCCCACTTTTCAACATCCTTGCATTTATACAGCGTCTCAGCAATCAGCGGATTACGTAGAATCGATTGTTCTTCTTTGTTAATAAAATCATCAGGAGTCAATCCTTCAGGAAAACTTCCGGGATTATAAATTTCAATACGATCTTTAAAAATAGCCACCTTATTACTTTCAGGCGCATAATAATCTCGATGACACAAAGAATTAACAAGCGACTCTCGAATAGCGTCTAACGGAATCTCTGGAATCTCCTCCCTCTCAAGGCCCTTAATTTCTACCTGCCAACGCATACGTTCCTTGATGTAAGCTTCCGTCCTTTCCAACAATGAAAAAATATTGCCCTTAAATTGCTGAATATCTAAAAACTTAACTTTATCCACTCCTGCAAAAACAGCGGCCTGGACCTCTAATATTTTCTTATTTCCAAACAAAGCTTCTGCCGCTTTAATTATTTTCTGCCCTTTAAACAAACCCACCTTCCTAAGAACACTTGGAACATTATCATATTGATAATTAATCCGTCTGGCCTTATTCGCTTTTACTACAAAATCTTTAACCACCTTGATACTAAGATCCCTCACTGATAGCAAGGAAGGTTCCTTTTCCCATCCATAGCTTTCCTGATTACGCTTAAGAATGAGTCGTTCCAATTCTCTGACACTCAACTGTTTATCTGAATCCCCAACACGTATGTAAGCCCGACCATAAGCAAAATAGGGGCCATGGCTTCCCTCAAACTTTACAGAAATAACATTCTTTCCCAGAACTTTTAATGTGCTTATCTTTGGATAAATGCGCGGTTCTAAATGATTAGATATATCTTGAGTCATATCACGAACCGTTGCTTTACCTACCGATTGTCCGACGATGTCTCCGTTATCTTTAACGCCAAATAGAATTTCCCCTTTTCCATGTTTATTGAGAATGGCCGACAATGAAATGATCGCTTCTTTTAATTCTGCGGTTGATGTTTTTAATTCTAATATCTCGGTTTCTTTATAAATCATCAGATACTCCCCAATTAAGATTCATCATTAAATCCCCCACGCTCTAAACAAGTTAACCGTCGTTGGCCAATCGCCCTCTTCGTTTTTTTCTCTCACCGGATACGGCGCAAATCTTGGGATGAAGAATTGTTGGATATCCAGCGGATTCAGGACGCTTTGCGTGATATCTACCTCGGGACTGTTCTCTAGGTCGATGGTATTGATCATCAAATAGCCTCCAAAGGGCTCTCTCATTTGTTCCACAGGTGGAAGGCTCAAGAGGATTGGGATGTTAAGGATTTCTGTGTCCGTCTCTTCCAGCAAGGCGCGGATGGCGACCTGTCCCTCGTGATTCTGCATCGCGCCATTGACAAAGACAAACCCTTGAGCGGTTTGCGTAAAGTTGAAGTTGGAATTCCCCGTCACAGCAATGGAAACCAGATCCTTCATCGCGGTGGCTGACAAGGTGACCTGTCCTGTGACATTAATCGCAACAGGTGCATCCAGGGTTCCAATGTACCCTTGAACAAGGAAGGTCGGTGATGTCCCAGTGACCTGCCCGCCTTGAGAAATGATATTCCCATCGACGGTAATGACAGAGGAATCGGCGTTAAGATTTCCAGCTAAGAACAAGTCTCCTGTCAGGCTGATGGGATAGCCATTGGTCGTCACCGTGCCGTTGACGGGAATCAGAAGAGAATCGGCAACAAAGGGCCCTGCTAAATTCAGCTCAGAAGGTGCTACCAGCACAATGCGATTAAGAACCTTCCCGGCAAGAATCAGCGTTTGCGGATAAACACCATCTAAGAACAGCGTCGATCCTGTTGCGTACAAGGTATCAAGATAAGTTAAATCTAACACAGAGCCAGCATACCTCAGCGTCTGATTGGTGATATCCAACGTCGTAGGCCCGCCGCTATTATTGAATCCAAGAATACCATCAATATCCGCTTCATCTAAGAGGATCAAGGATGCGGCTGCGCTTCCATTTCCTAACATCACATTATCAAAGGCAATACCGGCGCTGGTCAGATGGGTTGTTCCGTCAAAGGTGACCGTATGTCCACCAGGGACAAAGGTGAAGCCTGCCGTCGTCGTCCAGTCACCAGAAACAGTAAATAATCCTGAAGGGGCAATCAAGCTTCCTGAGGACAAAATGACATTGCCATTGACGTCGAGCGCTCCTGTTGAT
>JADFYF010000137.1 GCA_015233165.1 Candidatus Omnitrophota bacterium | reverse complement strand
TATCCAAACACGACGGCATCCGAAATCCATGACGAACCAACATCTCCTTACGGGACCTGTCCCCCTCATACATCCCGTTAAGCTGAGGAATCGTCACGTGACTCTCGTCGATGATTGTCACAAAGTTTTCAGGGAAATAATCAATCAAACAAAAGGGCCTGGCTCCTGCCGGACGACCTGAGAGAACGCGAGAATAATTCTCAACCCCTTTGCACATACCAATCTCTTTGAGCATCTCCATATCATAACGGGTGCGGGACTTTAAACGCTGAGCCTCCAGAAGCTTTCCCTGAGATTCATGCATCGCCAGGGTCTCTTCCAATTCCTTTTCAATATCCACCAAGGCCTGCTCAATGCGAGGTGGCGAGACGATAAAATGCTTTGCCGGATAGATCGCCGTCTTTTCAAGCTCCGCCATCACAGCACCTGTAACAGGATTAATCTGACGAATGCGTTCAATACCCTCATCATAAAATTCAATACGAATCGCATCCTGCCTGTAAGCCGGAAACACCTCAACAATATCCCCTCTTACCCGCATCTTCCCTCGGGCAAACTCATAATCATTACGCTCATACTGAATACTAATCAGCTGTTCTAAAACCGCATCACGATCAATCGTCTGCCCCCGCTTCAGCTGAACCATATAGTTCTGATAATCTTCAGGAGAACCCAGATTATAAATACAAGAGACACTGGCCACAATAATCACATCCCGACGAGACATCAAGGATGTTGTTGCGGCTAAACGAAGACGATCAAGACGGTCATTAATAGAAGAATCTTTTTCAATATAGACATCGGTGGATGGAATATACGCTTCGGGTTGGTAATAATCGTAGTAACTGACAAAATATTCAACAGCATTATTAGGAAAGAATTCTTTGAGTTCGCTATAAAGCTGAGCCGCTAAAGTTTTATTATGAGAGATCACCAGGGCGGGACGATTAACATTCTGAATCACATTAGCAACGGTAAATGTCTTACCGCTTCCCGTCACCCCTAAAAGAACCTGAGCATCCAAGCCGTCATTGAGCCCCTTGGTTAAAGCAGCAATGGCATTCTTCTGATCATCAACAGCCGTAAAATCACTTTTAAGAGCAAATTGTTCCACAAAATCCTACTTACTTTCTACAGCCTGTTCGATTTTATCCAGAAGATGATTGGCCAGACCATCATTGCGTAGCGAGGACATTTTGATTGGTCCCGGAGTTAAGGCTTCGTAACGAATCTCAACTTCTGCTCCGTCGGCAATAGCGCGGATACAAACATTGATATGCGTATAGGTGGAATACAAAACCTTAGGATAAGGCTTGGCTACTGTAAAAATTAAAATGTCCTTGCTTTGATCTTCCCCTTGACGAAACTCATACACCGAAGGATTCACTTCACCTGCCACCTTCCAACCCTGATCAAATAAGACAACCTTGACAGCCTGCACAATCTCATCGTAATCCGCTGAAATCTTCCTCATATAGGGACGATCCGATTTGATGTAGTTAGGAATCTGGACGGTGCTGCAGCCCGTAAGAGTTGCGAGTAAGAAGATGAGTACAAATCTTTTCATATTTATAACCTTTGTCACCCCCGAATGTTTTAGTCGGGGGTCCAGGGTTAGCTAGTGTTCTAGGTTCCCGACAACCTGCCGGCAGGCAGGAAACGTTCGGGAACGACAGAAATTCTCTAGCAAATCTTCCCATGTTTATAAGGACGAGCCTTGTTCTTTTCCACCTTCTTAGCAATTTCGGATTCAATATCAATCCCCAAACCACCACAAAGATCAAACAAACGGATAAAGGTATCTGCCAATTCTTCTCTGAAATTATCATGATCCTGATGACGATGCCCTTCCATAGCTTCTGCCACTTCGGTGACAACCAGCATCAAAGCTTCACCGATATTACGATCCTTTTCCCAAAAACCTTTTTCCTTAGCAATCCCATGACAAAGTTCGCACCATTGTGAAATCGTTAAATCTTTATTCATTGTGTCTCCTCACTCAGCTATTGTCATTCCCGAATGCTTTTGTCGGGAATCTAGAACACTAGCCAACTCTGGATCCCCAATAGTCCCGCCATGGCGGGACGGGGATGACAGAATTTATTAGTTAATAATTGCATCTGACATTAAAACAACATCCTTCATCTCTTTGACATCATGCACACGAACGATATGCGCTCCAAAAGCTATTCCCAGAGTGACTGCTGCCGCTGTGCCCAGCAACCGATCCTGCACAGGTCTACCTATAATCTGCCCGATAAAGGACTTACGAGAAGGGCCCAAAAGAACAGGACAACCTAAGGAGTGTAGCTGATACAAATTTCTGATTATTTCTATACTTTGCTCAGACGTTTTGGCAAATCCCAGCCCCGGATCGAGGATGATTCTATCTTTTTTGATCCCTATCTCCAAGCACTTTTCTACGGAAACCTGTAACTCCTGCTTAACTTCCTTCAATAGATTCTTATAAGAGATCTTCTTCTGCATCGTCAAAGGATTGCCTCTCATATGCATGAGCACAATGGCAGCCTTGTAATCTCGCACCATCTTTAAAAGCGCAGGATCGAGTTTTGTCCCCTGAATATTATTGATAATACTTGCCCCGGCATCCAAGGCCGCCTGAGCCACCTCCACCTTACACGTATCAACCGATATAGGAACCTGAATCCTCTTAGCTGCCTTTTTTAAAGTAGGCAGCAGACGACTCAACTCTTCTTTCACAGAAATAGAAACAGATCCGGGGCGCGAAGACTCTGCCCCCAGATCAATCATATCTGCTCCCTGATCAATCACTTGCTGAATATAACGAAGATTAGCGGAAGGATCGTTACGTCGGGCTAGACGGCCGTCCTGACTGAATGAATCAGGAGTTAAATTAACCACAGCCATCAAAAGCGTCTTATCCTTTAAAGCGATAGAATACTGACAAGCTTTAAGCAGATGCGGTGGTCGAACCGGCAGTGCCATTTGTGTTCGGCGCGTCATGATGCAAATTCAACTTATTTTCCGGAAGGTTAAGAAGCTCGCGAACCTCTTCGATATCCAAGGTTTCTTTCTCAATCAAACGTTTTGATAAAAGCTCTAACTTTGCTCGATGCTCTAACAATAAACTCTTGGCTCTATCATAAGACTCATGAACAAGATTATGAATTTCTTCATCAATCTTGCGAGCCGTCTCTTCGCTATAATTCTTTTCATCAAACAAATCACGACCTAAAAACATTTGCTGGCCACCTTGTTTGCCAAAAGCAAGTTTATCGAGCTTATTGCTCATTCCATAAACGCACACCATACTGCGGGCAATTTGTGAAACTTTTTGCAAATCATTAGAGACACCGGTGGTCGTGTCATTCATATAAATCTCCTCACCCACCATGCCTCCTAGAAGAACCGTCATGATCCCTTTAAGCTCTCCTTTAGACATATAATGCTTATCTTCCGTCGGAGGCGTTAAGGTATAACCAAACTTACCCGCCGTCTCCGTCTTTAAATCATTATAATCATCCGGATCCAGAAACTGACTGTGCGGATCTAACGAGGACAATAATCCTTTAAGAGAACCATAAATCAAATCCTTGGGCGTTTTC
>JADFYF010000136.1:495-3597 GCA_015233165.1 Candidatus Omnitrophota bacterium | reverse complement strand
CCTGCAGCAGCCAAACCAGGTATATTTAAGTCCGTACTACTGATATTAAACTTACTTTTTCCATTATTGAAAACCTGACTTGCCCAGTCAATCCCCATATCATAGTTAGGCCTTAAGATAACCTGCAAGACACGAGCCTCAATTAAAACTTCTTTGGTCGCTTTATCCAAGGTACTAATAATTTTCTCCACCTCATCATGGCGACCAGGAAAAACACGCACTAAAATTTGATTAGAACGTTCATCAGCTGTAATAGAACCAACTGCTTTTGCATCAATTCGGGAACGCAATTTCTCAGCAACCACATCTGCCTTAGCATATTTCAAATCATAAACAATCGTATCTAATGGACGCTCAATTTGCTCAATAGCTTTTTTCATTAACTGGATCGCTTGGGGTGTATCAACCAAAACAACTGTTCCTGTATCTTCATCAATAATAATTTTGCCAATATTGCTTTTCATGTTATCCAAAGCTGCCAAAACATAACTAGGTTTGGAATATTGTAAATGAATAATCTCAACGGAAGATTTATCACCAAACTGTTTTCCAAATAACGTTTCATACTCGGCAGCTGTCATAACCTGAACAATATCATTCTCAATTTTATAAGCTAACTTATTAGAAACAGCAACAATATCCAAGGCATCCTTAATACCTACAGCATGCAAAAGTACCGTCGTACGACCGTCGACCGTTGGAGAAATGATGACATTAAACTCCCCCTTCTGGGCTAAGAATTTAATAACATCAACAACATTCATATCACGAACATCCAATGTGATTTTACGTAGCATGCGATCTTCCAAAGGCTCCTTGGGTTCGGTGAAGATGATTGGCTTAGGAAGTTCAGCTCCAGTATTAGAATCTTGAGATTGAGCAAAAACTTTTGTAAAAATCATCGGTACCGCAAGAAACATCACAAGCAGTAAAACCAATTTGAATTTAAGGATATGTTTTATCATAACTTGATTGTCGTCTCCTCATTTTCGTAACTGAAGACCACTCTATCCGTATAGATAGTCTTAACTGTTACGCCTTCTAATTGTTCGCTAGTTTTGAGAAAATAGGTTGCTTTAGTTTGCGTATCTTCAATCATGATTGACGCTGATTCCGGTAAATCTAACCAAGAGACGCCTACAAGCTTATATTTGGCTAAACGTTTGACTAAGTTAGGTTGGCCTTGAACAGTTCCCAATGAAATATCGTAAGGTTTAAAAATATTACGTTTACCAAAGCTATCAATATAAAATTTTACAGTCTTCGATTGGGGTAAAGGTGTTGCTTTTTGACGAACGGAGGTTTTAACTTGATCGGAAAAATCCACTTCTTGATTTATCAAAGACATCCCTGAGCGTAATTGAAGGATTAAAATAACGGCACAGACAATAATGCCAACAAGTAAAATCTTGTTGATATCAAAAATAGATAAAGAAAATTTAAAACCTTTCTTAATAACCGATTTCTTAGTTGCTAAATCCGCAGTTCCACCCGTCTTCTTTTGAAGCGCTTTTAATAATTTCTGCTCTGCCGTTTCTTTAGCCATTTGACATCCTTAAACGGTTTGTCGACGATAAAATAAAATCTTAACATTTACTATTTAGACAATATTACTTCAATGGGCATCTATATATGCATTAATCTTAACATAGTGAATACCTGTTTCAAGGTTTATTTGACTTTTTTTTAATAAAAAACATCAAAATCCCCGTCGACAAACCAAGAGTTCTGCTAAAACTTCTCAAAAACATAACAAATCCCCAGAATATTTCTTTATGCAAAGAATCAATCATCCTTTTGGCAAATAACAATTCAAATAACAAAAAAGGAAGAATAAAAAAACAAACCAAACTATTGAAAGTTATTAAATTGGAAAGACTTATAAGCATCCCTAACAAACAAAACAAACTCCAGGGGACCTCAATCATATCTTTCCAAAATGTATATCCATCGCCTTTAACCATCCCAGGATGAGTCATATACATCTGCACTCTCCAAAATCCATGGCGGAACTGTTCTTTCAAATATTTCTTCACTTCGGTTGGATGATGGTGATCCACCAAGGCTTTACGCTCAAAGTAAATACGCCCGCCCGTACCTAGCGAAGTGATTTTATAACTTAAATCATTATCTTCCCCACTTGCATTACGATAGGTCGTATCAAAACCTTTGACCTGCTCAAAAATGACTTTTTTGACGCAAAAGTTATAGCTACCAAATACCTTGGGAAAATCAGGCAATAACTTATTATGTCGAAAAGCGATTTCTTTAAAAATACACTCCGCCAAAAGACTTTCACCATTAGCAATCCCATACCCACCCATAACCACAGCTACATCTTTTTGCGAAAAACCTTGTATTAATCGGGAAAGCCAAGCCTTATGAGGAATGCAATCGGAATCCGTAAAAACTAAATAATCTCCTTGGGCTAATTGAGCTCCGTGATTACGAGCAACGGCTGGACCTGCATTAGGCTGATAAACATATCGCACGTGAGCAAAGGAACGAATCACACTTGCCGTTTGATCGGTGGACCCGTCATCAACAACTATGATTTCAAATTGTTCCGAATAATCCTGCTGAGTAATTGCCTCTAAGGTTTGAGCAATGGTCTTCTGGGCATTATAGGCAGGGATAATAACGCTGACTTTCAATACAAATCTTTCTAGCTAGATGTCTTTTGTTTCAATTGTCTAATTTCAAATTCTAATAAAGCGATTTTCTGAACCATAATATCATTACGACTATTCTGCTGACATAAGAATACCGTCATCACCAGACTCAAGAATACAAAAACACAAAACAATGAAAAGAAAATAAAATTACTAGGCAGCTCGAATCCTAAAAACGCAGCGATCTTAAACAAGAACTTATAAAAAATGGCAAAGAAAACAGCAGAGGCAGAAACTGTGAGCCATGCTAACGCATATTTAAACGTCAGTTTATGACGACGAACTAAATCGACAACCAAGAAGAATATCAACACAGACAACGCTATCGCTAACAGATGGATATTCATTAAGACCACCTTTCGACAGGACGCATCATCTGTAAACAAATGGCAAAGGTCACCTTCAGCATATAGTATAAACTTCTTAGCTG
>JADFYF010000136.1:0-423 GCA_015233165.1 Candidatus Omnitrophota bacterium | reverse complement strand
AGGTTCCGGAAAATCTTGAGGATAACTCCGAGCAAAAAGAGCAATCATCTTCCGATTATGAGCCCTAAACCCTGACGTAGGATCCGTAATACTTAACCCCGTCAATCCATTAATCAATCGCACAAAGAAGTTGATCCCTATCCGTCGAGTAAAGGAAGATTTAAACCCTTCATTATTTTCTATAAAACGACTGCCTATCACCATATCTGCCTTATTTTCTAAAATAGGCGAAATAATCTTCATCAAATAACTACCATCATGCTGCCCGTCGCCGTCCATCTGAATGGCAACATCATAACCATTCTGCAAAGCAAATTGAAAACCCGTTTGGACGGCTCCGCCAATTCCTAAATTTAAAGGTAAAGAGATGACCTTGACTCCTGTCGCCAAAGCTTCTTGAGCCGTCAAATCAACAGAACCATC